>NZ_JACAPW010000040.1:0-50389 GCF_013385495.1 Pseudomonas sp. F8002
CCAAAGCCGGAGTGAGGGCACACCGAGCCTAGGCGAGGTGCCGAGTGGTGGGGCAAGAGCGTTTTGCTTACTTTTGCGCTGTTCAAAAGTGAGCCGCTGTAAGAGCGGAACCAATACCAGCCATCACCCAAATAACGGATATACACCCCACCCCGACCGGCTACTTCAAATTCCCACTCAAAAACTGCTGCAACCGCTCGCTTTTGGGATTCCCCAGCACATCCTCCGGCGCACCCTGTTCCTCCACCAACCCCTTGTGCAAAAACAGCACCTGGCTCGACACCTTGCGCGCAAAGCTCATCTCATGGGTCACCATGATCATCGTCCGGCCTTCCTCAGCCAAACCCTGGATCACCTTCAACACCTCACCCACCAACTCCGGGTCCAGCGCCGAAGTCGGCTCGTCAAACAGCATCACCTCCGGCTCCATCGCCAGCGCCCGGGCAATCGCCACCCGCTGTTGCTGGCCACCCGACAAAAACGCCGGATATTGACCGGCCACCCGCGCCGGCAACCCAACCTTGTCCAGATACCGGCGAGCGCGATCCTCGGCGTCCTTCTTGCTGCAACCCAGCACCCGGCGCGGCGCCATGGTGATGTTCTCCAGCACACTCATGTGGCTCCACAGATTGAAATGCTGAAACACCATCGCCAACCGCGTACGCAGACGCTGCAACTCAGCATCATCCGCCACGCGCATCCCATGGCGGTCACTGACCATGCGAATCTGCTGCCCATCCAGCGTCATGGCGCCGTCATTCGGCTGTTCAAGAAAATTGATACACCGCAAAAAGGTACTCTTGCCCGAGCCACTGGCGCCGATCAAGCTGATCACATCACCGGTCCTGGCCTTGAGCGAGACACCTTTGAGCACCTCATTATCGCCATAGCTTTTATGCAGGCCTTCAACGGTCAATTTGTACATGGGGCGTGCATCCTCAAGGCGAAAGTAGGTAGCCGCTGCGATAGGCTTCAGTGCCTGCGACATGGGCAATGACCATCCCGGCAGTGGCCATGCGCCGCAGCGAACGAGCGTAAAGCAGCCCGGCATTGCGGCAATGCACTGGCGTTACGCGGTCGGAAATGGGGTCGATGATTTCGGCGATCAGTTGCCCGGCTTCCACGTATTCCCCAGGCAGCGCGCTGAATACCAGCAAGCCGCCCACGGGTGTGGCCACCGGCTCGACGCCCGCCAGCGGTGTGGCGGGGTAGGGCAATTCCGGCAGCGGTGCCGGCTCGCCGCTGATTGCGCCGAAGTGAATCAGGTAATCGATGATCGCCTGGCAGTCGAGGCTGGCCAGGCCGTGGTTGACGTCGCCCTGGCCGCGCAACTCGACGGTCACCGAAAAGCTGCCCATCGGGATCGGGAAGTGCTCGCCAAACCGTTGTTGCAATTGCCACCACACCAGCGTGAAGCATTCATCGAATGACTGCCCGCCGGAGTCGGTGGCCAACAGGCTGGCTTCCGAACCGATATAGCGCGCCAGCGGCTCCACCCGGGGCCACGCCTCGGGGGTGGTGTACAGGTGCGCCACGGCTTCGAAGTCGCAGTGCAGGTCCAGCACCATGTCGGCATCACACGCCAGTCGTTGCAGCACCAGGCGTTGGGATTCCAGTTGTGTGACGGGCGTTTGCGCCGCCAGGGCCATGGTCAGCGCATCGCGGATCAGTTCGACGTTGTGCGCAGGATCATCTCCCAGCAGGCCTTCGACTTGATTGCCAACCTCGTCGGACAGGTCGACAAACAGGCGGTTGAAGTTCTGCCCGCTTTCCAGCTCGTAGCGGCCCAGGGGGATGTCCATCAACACCTGTTCCAGGCCGGTCGGGTTGGCGATCGGCACCAGCACGATCTCGCTGCGCAGGCGGCCGGCCGCAGCCAGCTCCGCCAGGCGCGCCTTCAAGTGCCAGGCCACCAGCATGCCCGGCAATTCGTCGGCGTGCAGTGACGACTGGATGTAGACCTTGCCTTCGGCCTGCTTCGGCCCGAAGTGGAAACTGTGGATTTGTCGCTCCGTGCCCGGCACCGGCGCCACAAGTGGATGAATCTGATGACGCATGAAGGCTCCTTAGTGGCTGGGGCCGAGAAAGGCCAGCCAGCGACGCTCCGCCAGACGAAACAGACCGACCAGGGCAAAGGTCACGGTCAGGTAGATCAGCGCAGCGATACCGAATGATTGAAAGGTCATGTAGGTGGCCGAGTTGGCGTCCCGGGCGACTTTCAGGATATCCGGGATGGTCGCGGTGAAGGCCACCGTCGTCGAGTGCAGCATCAGGATCACTTCATTACTGTAGTACGGCAGCGAGCGGCGCAGGGCCGACGGCATGATCACGTAGGCATACAGCTTCCAGCCGCTGAGGCCGTAGGCTTTCGCCGCTTCGACTTCGCCGTGGGCCATGCTGCGGATCGCCCCGGCAAAAATCTCCGTGGTGTAGGCGCAGGTGTTGAGGGCGAAGGCGAGAATCGTGCAGTTCATCGCATCACGAAAGAACGCGTCCAGCACCGGCTGCGCGCGAACCGCCGCGATGCTGTAGATCCCGGTGTAGCAAATCAGCAACTGGATATACAGCGGCGTGCCGCGAAACAGGTAGGTGTAGAACTGCACCGGCCAGCGTACCCAGCGATTGCGCGACACCCGCGCAATGGACAGCGGGATCGATACCAGGAAGCCGATGAAGATCGACGCGCTGAGCAGCCACATCGTCATGGCCAGCCCGGTGATGTGCTGGCCGTCGCTATAAAGGAAGGGGCGCCAGTATTGCTGGATAAGTTCGATCATCGCACTGCCTCCCGGGAGCCTGCGGAGTAGCGCCGTTCGAGGCGGCGCAGGACGAAGTTGGATGCGCTGGTGATCAACAGGTAGATAAACGCGGCGATCACCAGGAAATAGAACAGCTGATAAGTACTCTTGCCGGCATCCTGCGCGGCCTTGACCAGGTCGGCCAGGCCGATGATCGACACCAGTGCCGTGGCCTTGAGCATCACCATCCAGTTATTGCCGATGCCCGGCAGGGCGAAGCGCATCATCTGCGGGAAGGTCACGAAGCGAAACCGCTGGCCACGCGTGAGCCCGTAGGCCGTGGCGGCCTCCAATTGGCCACGGGGCACGGCGAGGATCGCGCCGCGAAAGGTCTCGGTGAAATACGCACCGTAGATAAAGCCCAGGGTGATCACCCCGGCGCTGAATGGGTCGATCTCGATGTAGTCCCATTCCATAAAGTCGGTAAAGCTGGTCAGCCAGATTTGCAGGCTGTAGAAAATCAGCAGCATCAGCACCAGGTCGGGCACGCCGCGAATCAGGGTGGTGTAGATCTGCGCGGGAATCCGCAGGAACGGCAGGCTGGACAGTTTGGCAGTAGCCCCGAGCAGGCCCAGCAACACGCTGACGGCCAGGGAGAACACCGACAACTTGACGGTCATCCAGGTGCCTTGCAGCAACAGCGGGCCGAAACCCTTCAAGCTGAAGGCACTGAGCCCCAGGGTTTGCAAAAGATCTTCGAACATAAATCAGGACCTATGGCGATAAAAAAGCGCCCCTCCAGAGGAAGGGCGCCCCAGGCATTATTTGCCGCTGTACAGGTTCAGATCGCCAAAGTGTTTCTTCTGGATGGTGGCGTAGGTGCCATCATCGTGTAACGCTTTGATACCTTTATCCAACAAGGCCTTGAGGTCTTTGTTACCTTTTTTGATACCGACCGCAGTTTTGGACGGCAGCAGTGGATCGTCGATGGCCTTGCTGACTTCGTAGTCAGCACCGGCTGGCGACTTCAAAAAGCCCAGTTCGGCTTGCAGCATGTCCTGCACGGAAGCGTCCAGGCGGCCGGAAGTCAGGTCGGCGTACACCTGGTCCTGGTTGGCGTAGGCCTTGGTGGTGACACCGGCCTTGTCCAGTACGGCCTTGGCGTAGGCTTCCTGGATGGTGCCTTGCTCGTAGCCAACGCTTTTACCCTTGAGGGACTCAGGCGTGGAGTAGTTCGCGCCCTTTTTGAACACCAGGGAAGTTGGGCCGGAGAACAGCTCGTTGGAGAAGTCGATCGCCTTTTCACGGGCTTCGGTCACGGTCATCGAGGAAATCACGCCGTCAAACTTGTTGGCGTTGAGGCCTGGGATCATGCCGTCGAAATCACTTTCGACCCACTTGCACTTGACCTTCAGCTCGGCACAGATGGCATTGCCCAGGTCGATATCGAAGCCCACCAGGCTGCCGTCAGCGGCTTTAGACTCAAATGGCGCGTAGGACGGATCGACACCAAAACGCAATTCCTTGTATTCCTTGGCCAGCGCGGAACCGGCGGCCATGCACAGAGCCAGTGCAGAAAGGGTCAGCAATGCTTTTTTCATTATGTAATCCCTGGAAACCAAGATAAGCGCTTGTGGCGCGGTTAGGACTGTTACTGAACGGTGTCAGACCGGACTCAAGTAGCAATTTCTGCACCATAGTTCCGAATGGTCGTTTTAAAAGGTGAGATTAAGGAGTTGTGCCAGTAGGAAATGCCCGAAAATGGGCATTGATCAATCTATGCATTATTTTGGGGCGTGTGAGGTTTTCAAATGTGGGAGCGGGCTTGCTCGCGAATGCGGTGGATCAGTCGGTACATGTATTGACTGACACACCGCATTCGCGAGCAAGCCCGCTCCCACATTGATCGGTGGCGTTCGTGAGAGGCGTGTCAGGCCAGTAAATCCTGCAGGGTCGCCAGGTTGTCGGCTTCCTCGACGGCCTTGTCCTGGCGCCAGCGCAACATCCTCGGGAAACGCACCGCAATCCCGCTTTTGTGCCGCTTGGACAGGGCAATCCCTTCAAAACCCAGTTCAAACACCATGCTCGGCGTGACGCTGCTGACCGGGCCGAATTTCTCCACGGTGGTCTTGCGTACGATGGCGTCGACCTTGCGCATTTCTTCATCGGTCAGCCCCGAATACGCCTTGGCGAACGGCACCAACGTACGCTCAGTACCGGGCGGGCCGTCCCACACCGCAAAGGTGTAGTCGCTGTACAGGCTGGCGCGCCGGCCATGGCCGCGCTGGGCATAGATCAACACCGCATCGACGCTGAACGGGTCGACTTTCCACTTCCACCACACGCCCATGTCCTTGGTCCGGCCCACGCCGTAGAGCCCGTCCCGGGCCTTGAGCATCATGCCTTCCACGCCCAGGCTGCGGGACGCCTCACGCTGCTCGGCCAAGTCTTGCCAGCTATCGCCGATCAGCAATGGCGACGTGCGCAATGTTGGCTGGTCGCAGTCGCTGACCACCAGCTCCAGTTGCGCCCGGCGTTCGGCCTGGGTGTGGTTGCGCCAGTCTTCGCCGTGGTGTTCCAGCAGGTCATAAGCCAGCACGGCGACCGGCGCGTCTTCGAGGATTTTCTTGCCCAGGGTCTTGCGGCCGATGCGCTGTTGCAGCAGGGCGAAGGGTTGCACCGAGTCCTTCCACACCACGATTTCGCCGTCGATCACCGTGCCATCGGGCAGGCTGTTTTCCAGGTCATGAAGCTCCGGAAAGCGCTCGGTGACCAGTTCTTCGCCCCGAGACCAGACCCACAAGCGGCCTTCGCGCTTGACCAGTTGTGCGCGGATACCGTCCCACTTCCATTCCACTTGCCAGCCAGCAGGGGAGCCGAGCAAGGCATCGAACTGCTCCACCGGCTGGGCCAGGCCATGGGCCAGGAAAAACGGATAAGGCTGCCCGCCACGCTGGGCGTGTTCGTCGGACGATTCGGCGGCAATCAGCTTCAAATAGCCTTCGGCCGTCGGACGGTTCGACAGGTCGGTGTAGCCCACCAGCCGCTGGGCCACGCGTTTGCTGTCCAGCCCGGCCATGGCGGCCAGGGCGCGGGTGACCAGCAGCTTCGACACACCGACCCGGAAGCTGCCGGTGATCAGCTTGATGCAGAGCATCAGGCTCGGCTGATCCAGCTGTGCCCACAACGCGGGCAGGCGTTCTGCCAGTTCTTCTGGCGGCAGGCCACGCAAGGGCAGGAGTTTTTCTTCCAGCCACACGGCCAGACCATCGTCCGAGGTGTGGGGCGATTCCGGTAACAGCAGGGAAATGGTTTCCGCCAGGTCGCCTACCGACTGATAACTCTCTTCGAACAGCCACGGCTCAATGCTCGCGGCTTCGGTGGCCATGTCCCGCAGCAACCGGGTGGGCACCAGTTGTCGGGGCCGGCCGCCGGATAAAAAGTACACCGCCCACGCAGCATCTTCCGCGGGCGCCTGTAGGAAATAAGCCTGCAAGGCGGCGAGCTTGGCGTTGCTGGAGGTGGTGGCGTCGAGGTTGGCGTACAGCTCGGCGAAGGCTTTCATGACGTGGCCTCCTCTTCGTCATCGCCGTATTCGGTGGTGAATCCCTGGGCATCCAGGCCCTTTTCCCGCAGGTGCCTGACCAATACGCCCACAGAACCGTGGGTGACCATTACCCGCTCGGCACCGGTTTGCTCAATGGCCCATAACAGTCCGGGCCAATCGGCGTGGTCCGAGAGCACAAAGCCGCGATCCACGCCGCGCCGCCGCCGGGTGCCGCGCAGGCGCATCCAGCCGCTGGCGAAGGCGTCGCTGTAGTCGCCGAAGCGGCGTATCCAGGTGCTGCCGCCGGCCGAGGGCGGGGCGATGATCAGGGCCTGGCGCAATAAAGGGTCGGTCTTTTTGAAGTCGCCGGCGTAGAGGGTTTCAGGGATATAGATGCCAGCTTCGCGGTACACCCGGTTCAAGGGTTCGACCGCGCCATGGCTGAGGATCGGGCCGATGCTGGCGTCGATGCCGTGGAGAATCCGCTGGGCTTTGCCGAAGGAATAACAGAACAACACGCTCGCCTTGCCGGCGGCGATATTGGCCTGCCACCAGTCGTTGATTCCGGCAAAAATCTGCGCCTGGGGCTGCCAGCGGTAGATCGGCAGGCCGAAGGTCGATTCGGTGATAAACGTATGGCAGCGCACCGGTTCGAACGGCGCGCAGGTGCCGTCGGGCTCGACTTTATAGTCGCCGGAGGCGACCCAGACTTCACCCTGGTATTCCAGGCGCACCTGGGCGGAGCCGAGGACATGGCCGGCGGGGTGGAAACTCAAGGTGACGCCGTGGTGTCGCAGGCTTTCGCCGTAGGCCAGGGTTTGCAGGTTGATGTCCTGGCCGAGGCGCGAGCGCAGGATGCCTTCGCCGGGGGCTGCGGCCAGGTAGTGTTGGTTGCCGGTGCGGGCGTGGTCGCCGTGGGCGTGGGTGATGACCGAACGTTCCACCGGGCGCCAGGGGTCGATGTAGAAATCCCCGGCGGGGCAGTAGAGGCCTTCGGGCCGGGCGATAACAAGGTCCATGGGCGTGCCGTGGAGGTGGGCTTGTTAATTATGAGGCGGGGGCGGGTGGAGAAGTTCTATCGGAATGCATGCAATCAAATGTGGGAGCTGGCTTGCTCGCGAATGCGGTGTGTCAGTCAATAGATCTGGTGACTGATCCGCCGCTTTCGCGAGCAAGCCCGCTCCCACATTTTGATCCGGTTGAGTCAGGGAAACCGGGTTATTTGCCCGGCACCAGCGTCAACCGCGTCTTCCCGTACACCCCGTCAAAGTTCTGCGGCTGCATCGGGAAGCTCAGGTATTGCGCCTTCAGCCACGGGTCGATGCCATTGGCATAGTTCGGGCTGGCCGGGTTGCCGGATTGGCCGATGCCGCTTTGGCCCATCATCGGTTCCGCCAGGCCGAAGTCGACAATCATCCGCAGCGCCGGCACCTGGGTCGTGTCGAAACTCTGGCCCCAGCTATACGGTGCGCTGTTCAGGGTGTTGTGATCGCCGCCCGCGGCCAGTGGGCCGCGAATGGCCTGGCCGCTGGTGTTCTTCCAGGTGTAGCTGTGCAGTTTGCCCCACTGCCAGGCCTTGTGATCGGCGCCCAGCGCGCTGTCGCCTGCGGTGATCGCGGCGGCCAGGCTGCGGGCGAGGATCGCCGGCTTGTCGGTTTTCTGCCCGGTGCGGGCGTCATTCCAGAACGGGCTGTCTTCGCGCCCCAGCAAGTGGTCGGCCACCGCCGAGTACGACAGGTTGGCGTTGCCGATGAAGGCTTTCCAGGTGGCGCTGTTTTCCGGACCGAGTTCGTCGAGGAAAATCTGCTTGGCGCTTTCCTGCAGGAACAACTCATAAATCGCCGCGTCGGCGGAGGTGGATGCCAGTCGACCGTCGAAGGCCATCAGGCGGCCCAGTGCTTCCCGCGCCTTGGCCTGGTCTGCCACCGGCAATCCATCGATCGCCTGATTCAGCGGCTGGGCCATGCCCGGCGCCTGGAACATGCTCTTGAGCTTGGCGGCAAACGTGGTGGTCTGGTCGTACTGCATGGCAATCATGCTGCGGCTGTCATGCTTGCCGCTGCCGGCCAGTTGCGCGATACGTTCGGCGCGTTCCGGCGCGGCCCACGAGTTGGACAGTTGCATGCCGTAGCCACGGGGAATGGTGCGCTGGTTGGCCGTGCCGATCCAACCCTGGGACGGGTCCTGATCGTAGGGGTGCAGCATCGCGTCGGCGTAGCCATCCCAGTCGAAACGCCCGTCCCAGCCCGGCGATGGCACCAGGCCTTCGCCTTCACGGCGGTTGGGGAACCGCCCGGTCACTTGCCAGCCAATGCTGCTGGCGTCGGCGAAGACCATGTTCAAGGCAATTGCGCGAATTTCCCGGGTGGCGTCAGACGCTTTACCGGCGGTTTGCGCACGGGACAGGTCGAAGAACGCGTCCAGGCTCTTGTCGTCCTTGAAATCGGCGGTTTGCAACGCCAGGCCGTAGCCGCTGGTCAGCGACTGGGCACTGTTGAGCAGCGGCCCGTGGCGGGTTTCGTACACCGCTTCGCGAATCGGCCGCTGGCCCTTGGCGAAGTAGGTTTCGTTGCGCACGATGGCGGGCAGCCATTTGCCGTTGTTCTCGTAGTACAGCGCGTTGCCCTGGCGCTTGACCTTCTCCAGGAATACGTCCTGGGTGTCACCCGAGACCTGGCTCATGCTCCAGGCCACCTTGCCGTTGAAGCCGGAAAGCAGGGTTGGCAAACCGGCGATGGACACACCGGCGGCCTGGTATTTCGGCGAGCGGATCTGCACGTAGTTCCACAGCGACGGGGCCTGCATCGAGGTCGACAGGTCATTGGCCAGCAGGCTCTTGTTGCTGCGGCTGCGCTGCGGGCCGATCGCCCAGTTGCTGGAGCTGGACGTGCCCAGGGTGTTGAGGGTGCCGAGGTGCTCGCTGAGGCGGGTCAGCGCAGCGAGGCCCGGGATCTGGCCCAGGTTGATGCCCTTGAGCTTGTCGGACTCGGCCACTGGCAGCGGTTCATCCGGGTAGCTCGGGGTCAGCCAGGCGAGTTTGTCGGCACCGACTTTTTGCGCGAGCACCAATGACGACAGCTCTTCCTGCAAGTTGGTCGACTCGCTGAAATTCAGCAGGCAGAACAGCAGCGCCGAATCTTCCGGCTTCCAGTATTCAGGCTTGTAGCCAGTCTGGGCCAGGTCTGGCGGCAGCTTGTCGCGGTAGCGGAACAGGTAGGCGTTGACTCCGCGTGCGTACACTTCAAAGAAGCGCTTGAGGCGCGGCGACGAGGCGTTATACAGCTCGCCGGCGCTTTTGCGCAGGTTGACCGCCCGCATGAAACGGTCGACATCCAGCACATCCGGCCCGGACATTTCCGCCAGGCGGCCCTGGGCCAGCAGGCGCAGGGTGACCATCTGGGTGATGCGGTCGCTGGCGTGCACGTAGCCCAGGGTGAACAGCGCATCGTGGAAGGTGCTGCTTTCAATCAGCGGGATGCCCTGGCCGTTGCGGCGCACCGAAACGTTCTGCGCCAGGCCCTTGATCGGCTGTACGCCGGAAACCGGAGGCAGGGTGTCTTGGGTGCTCTGTAACTGGCAACCGGCCAGGCCCAAGGCACTGGCAATTGCCGCGGCAACGCCGAACCGGGGAAGAAAATGTGAGAGGGCTGGCGAGGCCATGGCAAAGCTCCTGCGGGGGGTAGCGTCAGTAAAGGCGCTACGTTAGTGAGCGCGGCGAAACGACGCAAGCGGGAGGCGATGCTTATTTCAGGATTTGCGTAAGGTTTCCAGTCGGGCACAAATCAGTGTGGGAGCGGGCTTGCTAGCGAATGCGGTGTATCAGCTAAAAGAGTTGTGGGTGATCCACCGCATTCGCGAGCAAGCCCGCTCCCACATTTTGATCCCGTTGACCTTCAGGATTTTGGCGGATTGACCTTCTGCACCAGCTCATAGGCACGCACCGTCGCCGGGCGTTGCTTGATGTGGTTGAACCAGCGTTCTACATGTGGGAAGTCTTCCAGCTTCTGGCTCTGCCACTTGTGGGAAACGATCCACGGGTAGATCGCCATGTCGGCAATGCTGTATTCCTCGCCGGCCACGAACGTGCGGTCGGCCAGGCGCCGGTCCAGCACGCCATACAGGCGGGCGGTCTCATCCACATAGCGTTTGATCGCGTAGGGAATCTTTTCCGGGGCGAACTGGCTGAAGTGATGATTCTGGCCGGCCATCGGGCCCAGGCCACCCATTTGCCAGAACAGCCATTGCAGCGCTTCCTGACGACCACGCAGGTCCTGGGGAATGAACTTGCCGGTTTTTTCCGCGAGGTACAGCAGGATTGCGCCGGATTCGAACAGGGAAATCGGCGCGCCGCCGTCGGTCGGGTTCTGATCGACGATGGCCGGGATGCGGTTATTGGGGGCGATCTTCAGGAAGTCGGGCTTGAACTGATCGCCCTGGCCGATGTTGATCGGGTGTACCTCGTAAGGCAGGCCGGCTTCTTCCAGGAACAACGACACTTTGTGACCGTTGGGGGTGGTCCAGTAATACAGGTCGATCATGAAGCTCTCCAAGGGTGGTGATGCTTGAGCGAATGCCTGTAGGTATAGGTGATGTTAGGGTGACGAAAATTCAATGAAACATTTGGGTCTATCGATATGGAAATTCGTGCGGGCGCAGCGTTGATTCTGATTGACCAGCAAAAAGGCATTCACCATCCCAGGCTGGGACGGCGCAATAATCCGCACGCCGAGGCGCGCATGCTGGCGTTGCTGGGGCATTGGCGGCGCGAAGGCTGGCCGGTGATTCATGTGCAGCATCTGTCCCATTCGCCGGAGTCGGTGTTCTGGCCGCAGCAGTCGGGGGTGGAGTTTCAGGACGCGTTTATTCCGCAGGCGGGTGAGCAGTTGATCCAGAAACGGGTGCCGGACGCATTTTGTGGGACGGGGCTGGAAGCGAGGTTGCATGAGGCCGGGCTTCGGCAAGTGGTGCTGGTGGGCGTGGCCACCCATAACTCGGTGGAGGCCACGGCCCGCAGTGCCGGCAACCTGGGGTTTGAGACGTGGGTTATCGAAGATGCCTGCTACACCTTCGACAAGGCGGACTTTTTCGGGCAGATGCATTCGGCGCAGGCGGTACATGCCATGTCGTTGGGCAACCTGCACGGCGAGTACGCCACAGTGATTTCCTCCAAACAGTTGCTGGAGTGACCGTTGTGGCGAGGGAGCTTGCTCCCGCTGGACCAGGCTGGAGCTCCAGTGCGAAGCGCTCCCGAGTGCCTCACCTCAGTCCGCCTGAAGACGCGCGTGCCCAGGTTTTGGGGCTGCTACGCAGCCCAACGGGAGCAAGCTCCCTCGCCACAGAGGATCTAAGCCACCGCGCCGTCCACCAACACCTGCAACGTTTGTTGTGAGCATCGCTCGATGCGTACCCGCACACCATAGACTTCGGCAAACAGCGCCGTATCCAGCACGTCATCCGCCGCGCCACTGGCGTACAGCCGGCCCTGGCGCAGCACCGCGATATGGTCGGCATAGCGCGCCGCGAGGTTGATGTCGTGCAGCACCACCACGGCGATCAGGTTGTGTTCCCGCACCAGGTCGCGCACGCAATCCATGACCTTCAACTGGTAGTTCAAGTCCAGCGCACTGGTGGGTTCATCCAGCAGCATCACCTGTGGCCGGCGCGCAATCAGTTGCGCCAGGCTGACCAGTTGCCGCTGGCCGCCGGATAACGTGCTCAATAGCTGATCCGCCAGATGAGCGATGCCAATCCTTTGCAACGCATCAAAGGCCTCGCGCATGCACACGTCGCTTGAAAGCGCAATGCCCTCGACGTTCGCCACCCGCAGCGCGGCGATCACGCTTTCCATCACACTCAGGCTCAAGCCCGGCGGAAGGTTTTGCGGCATATAGGTCACACGCCGGGCGCGTTCACCGACGGACATTTTCGTCAGGTCCAGGTCACCCAATCTGACAACGCCCTGCATCTTTTCCAGCCCCGCCACCGCCCGCAGCAACGTCGACTTGCCCGCACCGTTCGGTCCGATCAACGCGGTCAAACTGCCGTGGGCCAGGGTTGGCAAGCTCAGGTCATGCACAATCTGGCGCCGGCCATAACTGACCTGGGCGTTCTGAATCGACAGCCCGCTGCTCATAACTGCCTCCCGCGCTTGAACACCAGCAACACGAAAATCGGCACGCCCACCAGCGCGGTGACGATACCCACGGGTACGATCACCCCGGGCATGATCAGCTTGCTGGCGATGGATGACAGCGACAACAGTAACGCGCCGACAAGCGCGCTGGCCGGCAGCAGGAAGCGCTGGTCTTCACCCACCAGAATCCGCGCGATGTGCGGACCCACCAGGCCGATAAATCCGATGGTTCCCACAAACGCCACGGCGGTGGCCGACAGCAGGCTGATACGCAACAACGAGAAAAACCGCAGGCGCTTCACATCGACACCGAAGCTTTGCGCGCGGTCTTCGCCCATGCGCAACAGGGTCAGGCGTGGCGCGGCCGCGAAGGAAAAGGGCATGACCACGGCGACCACCAACGCGAGGATGCCGAGCTTGTCCCAGTTGGCCCGGGTCACGCTGCCCAGGGTCCAGAACACCAGTTGTTGCAGCACATCTTCGGTGGCGACCAGTTGCAACAGGGCGACCACCGCGTTGCAACTGAACACCAGGGCAATCCCGAACAGCACCAGGCTTTCCACCCCGGCACCGCGCAGGCGCGACATGGCTTGCAGCAAAAAGACCGAGGCGGCGGCAAACACAAAGGCTGAAATGGAAATCGCCGTATTGGCCGACACCCACAGCGTCGTCACCGGAAACACAATCACCAGGGACGCGCCCAACGCCGCCGCCGAGGAAACCCCCAGGGTGAATGGACTGGCGAGCGGGTTGTTAAGGATCGCCTGCATCTCGGCGCCCGCCAGCGACAGCGCGCAACCGACCAACACCGCCATCAAGGCGTAGGGCAGGCGCACGTTCCAGATGATCACCTGGTCGGTGGCGCTCAGGTGGGCCGGGTGCAGCAAGCCATCGAGCAGGGCGCCAAGGCCCATGCCCGACGGGCCGCTGGCCAGGTCCACGAGGATCGCGCACATCAGCGCGCCACCCAGCAGGGCCAGCAGCCAGCAACGACGCGCGAGCAGGCGGCGATAGCCTTGGCTGGCGGTGGCGAGGTCGAGGGTTTGAGTGGTCATTGGATTACACAATCTCGAAAACGATGGAGATCAAAATGTGGGAGCGGGCTTGCTCGCGAATGCGGTGTATCAGTCGACATATTCGCTGACGGGTGCACCGCATTCGCGAGCAAGCCCGCTCCCACACTTACCGTGTTCCTACAGAAGAATTACTTGGGTTTGCCATCAATCCAGTAAGCACCCTGCAGCGGCATGCCGAGGAACTGTTGGTTCATCGCTTCCATGGTCGCCTTGGGATCCAGCTTGGCGAACAATTCCGGATGCACCCACTTGGCCAGCGCTTCAATCGCCAGCAGGTTGTACGGCGAGTTGTAGAAGTCATGCCACAGACCGTGGGAATTGCCCTCACGAATCGCCCGAAGGTTCACAAACTCAGGGCGGGCCAGCACGGTATCAAACGCGGCACGCGCGTCTTCGTTGCTCACGCCAGCACCCAGAATCAACCCGGGCTTGTGATTGCCGGTGGCCACATACACATCCGGGTCAGCCTTCAGCGCGTACTCGACACTGATATCTCCCAGCGCCCCCGGCACCACGTCGGCGGCGATGTTGCGCCCGCCCACCAGCTTGATCACTTCACCCATGCCGCTCTTGCCAGTGGTGTGCCCCGGTGCCTGCCAGGCGCCGGCCAGCAATTCCAGGAACACGCTCGGGCGCGGCCCGGCCGGCAAGGTGGCGACGGCGTCGGTGATCACCTTGATGTGCTGGTCATAAAAGTCGAGGAACGCCTTGGCCTGGGTTTCCCGGCCCAGGGCCTGGCCCAGGGCGGTCATGCTGGCGTGGGTGCCTTGCACCGGGTTGATGCGGAAGTCGACGAACAACACTGCAATGCCCGCCTTGGCCAACACGTCCGCCACCGGGCTGTGTTCAGTCGGGCCATGGCCGGAAATGCTGAACACCGCCAGGTCCGGTTTCAGCGAAAGAATTTCCTCGGCGCTGACGCTTTGCTCCGACGCCTGGCCAATCAGCGGAATGTCTTTTACCGTCGGAAATTTCGCCACGTAGGCGTTATAGGTGTGGGCGTCCAACAGTTTCAAGTCATTCTGCCAGCCGACAATCCGTTGGAATGGCGCGTCCTTGTCCAGCAAGGCAAAGGCCGAAATCAGCCGGCCTTCGCCGAGCACCACGCGCTGCACGTGGTCTGGCACCTCGACCTTGCGGCCCAGCACGTCGGTGACTTCATGGGCGGCGGCGGTTTCGGCGTGGCCGAGGATCAGCACGGCAAACAGTGCGCCCAGCTTGAGGAAGTTGCGGGGTTTCAGCATGGCGAGAACTCCAGGTGAAGGCGGCGCATCAGACATCGCTCCAGCGCCGCAAAAGGTTGTGATAGGCGCCGCTCAGTTGCAGCAACGCGTGGTCGTCGGCGTGTTGCGCGGTGAGGCGTTGAATCGCCACGTCCATGTCCAGCAGCAGTTGGCGCTGGCTGTCTTCGCGCACCAGGCTTTCGATCCAGAAGAAACTGGCGATGCGCTCGCCGCGGGTGACCGGGTTGATCCTGTGCAAACTGCTGCCGGGATAAATCAGCAGGTGCCCGGCGGGCAGCTTCACCGCGTGCTCGCCGAAGGTGTCGCGGATCACCAGTTCGCCGCCGTCGTAGCTGGCCGGATCAGCCAGGAACAAGGTGGCGGAGATGTCGGTGCGCACCCGTTCGCGCACGCCCTTGAGGCCGCGAATCGCATTGTCGATATGCCAGTCGAAGGCCTCGCCGCCGCTGTAGCGGTTGAACAGCGGCGGGTAGATTTTCTTCGGCAGGGCGGCGGACATGAACAGCGCGTTGTCCGACAGCCGCGACAGAATCTGCTCACCCAGGCGAATCGCTACCGGCGCGTCTTCCGACAGCTGCCGGTTGTTTTTCGCCATGGCCGAGCGCTGCCCGGCAGTGACCTTGCCGTCGACCCACGGTTGATCGAGCAGGGTGGCGACGGCCACCGCGACTTCTTCGGCACTCAACAGGCCGGGGATTTCGATCAGCACGGCTTAAAACTCATAGTCGACGCTGGCGGTGAGCGTGCGCCCGGCGCCCGGGATGCCGTAGAGCTGGAAGCCGTCCAGGGACGCGCCGATCTGGCTGTAGTAGAACTTGTTAAACACGTTGTTCAGGTTGAGGTTGACCGTGGTCTGCTTGCTCACCTTGTATTGCGCAGCCACGTTGTTGAGCCAGTAGCCGGGCGCCTTTTCGTGGTCGCGGGTGTAGATCGCGTACACGCCGGACGGGCCGGTGGCGTAGCTGCTGTTGTTGTTCAGGCCGCCGACGTATTTGTTGTCGCTGTAGCGGCGGCGTCCTACGTATTGCGCGCCGTAACTCAGGCTCAGGTCGTCGGTAACGGCGTAGGTGGTCCACAGGTTGGCGGTCAGGTCGGGAACGTTCTTGGCTTCCTCGCCTTTGTTGGCCCCTTTGGTCTGGGTGCTTTTCAGCGCGGAGAACCCGCTGTACACCGTCCAGCGCGGGCTGATATTGCCTTGCAGGCCCAGTTCTACACCGTCTACGCGCTTGGCGGGGAGGGCGCGTACCGGAGCGCTTTCGCCGTCCTGGTATTCCCAGGAGTTGTCCAGTTCGGTGCGGAAGATCGCGGCGGTGACGTTCAGCAGGTCGTGGGCAATGTCCCACTTGGTGCCGATCTCGTAGGTCTTCGACTTGGCCGGGGTGTAGTTGCTGGTGCTCGCGGCGCCGTAGATCTGGTTGTTGGTCGATGCACCCAGGGCTGACGGTTGTGCCGCTTCGCTGTAGGACACGTAGATGCTGCCATTAGGCAACGGCTTGTACACCGCGCCGACCCGGCCGCTTACGGCACCATCGGTGCTGTTGATTGAAGCTTGACCACGTTGGGTGGTCTCGGCCTGCCAGTTGTCGTAGCGCAGGGAGCCGAGCACTTGCCACTGTTCATTCAGGGTGACGGTGTCGCCCAGGTAGATGCCGGCGTTGTCGATCACCGAGCGTGGCTGGCCTTCACCCTTGGTCACTTCGGTGCTGGCAAAGCTGTGGTTCGGGTCGTTCATGTCGAAGAACAGGTCGCCGGCCGGCACTTCGGCGTTGCGTTTCAGGCCGCCGTAGGTCTCGTGATAGAACTCGAGCCCGCTGACCACTGCGTGTTCCAGCCCGCCGGTATTGAGCTTGAAGGCGAAGTCGGTCTGGTTGTCGAGGATGGTGTAGCGCGTCGACTGGCCGAAGTCGCTCCCTCGCAAAATACCGTAGGCGGTGTTACCGCTGTTGGCGTATCCCGGGTACGCATTTACCGTGCTGCCGGGCACTTGGCTGATCGGTCCTACGCCGGTGTAGCCCAAGGTCGCACAGCGCGTGCCGGTGCAGGTTTTTTGGCCATTGCCGTTGGCGGCGAAGAAGCGCGCGGGCGAGAGCACCGCGAAGTTGTCGGTACGCTCCCACTTGGTCTGGTTCTTCAGGGTCGCTTCGTTCCAGTCGAAATCATGCTCGAAGCGGGTGGTCAGCGAAGTGGTTTTGGTCTGCTGGGTGTACAGGTGCGAGTCGCCATACCAGTTGGAGCGCTTGACTCCCGGCATGCGGTCGCCGTCGGTGCCGCGCTGGATCGGCACGCCGCCGTCCGGCGTGTTGTCGTCCTTCTGGTAGAAGGTGTCGATAAACAGGCGGGTGTCGGTGCCCAGGCCGAAACCGAGGGAGGTCGCGATGCCCCAGCGGTCGTAGTCCACGTCGTCACGCTCGGCCACCTGGTTGTAGTGCTTCATCAGGTTGATGCGCAGGGCGGTGGTGTCATTCAGTTGTTGGTTGAAATCGCCGGTGAGGCGGCGGTAGCTGTCGGTGCCGATGCCGGCCGAGAGTTTGTTGGCATCCCCCAGGTGCGCCTCTTTACTCACCAGGTTGACGCTGCCGCCTACCGCGGAAACGCCGGATTCGATCGAGCCGGTGCCCTTGAACACTTCTGCCTGTTGCAGGTTGAAGGTGTCGGTGCGGGTCGATTGGCCGGCATCGCGCACACCGTCGACGGTCAGGCTCTGCTCCGAAGAAAACCCGCGAATCGAAAACAGGTCGCCCCAGCCCAGGTTGCCTTCGCCGGACATGAAGGTGATGCCCGGCACGTTGCGCAACACTTCCTGCAAGGTCTGCGCGTTTTGCTCCTTGAGCACTTGCTGCGGGACGATGGTTACGCTTTGCGGGGCGTCCAGCAGCGGCTGGCTGATCTTTGCCGAGGTCACCCGGTCGACTTTAAAGGCGGATGTGGCTTCACCGTCGATCTTGATTTCCGGCAGGCTCAGCACTGAATCATTCGACGCCGCCACCGGCGCATCGGCCCAGGCGGTGGGAGAAACGCTGCCGGCGGCAAGCAGGCCGAACATCGGCGCAAGGGTAGATTGCAGCGACAGGGCGCGAGGGGTAGGCAATGGCATTCGGAGTGACCTAGGCTAAATTACAATTAATCTCATTTAGATTCGGTAGTCTAAAGACCGATACCGGCCGCCATGCCGTGGCTTTGTAATGTGGATGCGTGATTACCGCTTCCCACAACATTCCATTACATTTGCGCGTACTCCTGGCTGAAGTTTCGGCTATCTCCTGCCTTTTGAGTTTCGGACGAATTGCCCCATGGCCAAGCAAGACCACCTGCTGATCGTTGATGACGACCCGCAAATCCGCCAATTGCTGTGCGACTACCTGAGTGACGCCGGCTTCCAGGTGTCCACCGCCGGCGACGGCAAGGAAATGCGCCGCCGCCTGGCGCTGAATGTCATCGACCTGATCGTCCTCGACCTGATGTTGCCCGGCGAAGACGGCCTGAGTTTGTGCCGCGAATTGCGCGTCAGCTCCAACACGCCGGTGATCATGCTCACCGCCAAGGGCACGCTGATCGACCGGATCGTCGGCCTGGAAATCGGCGCCGACGATTACCTGCCCAAGCCGTTCGACCCGCGGGAGTTGCTGGTGCGGATCAAGGTGGTGCTGCGCCGGGTGCAGAGTTTTCCGGACCGGGCGCGGCTCGATGAAGCACCGAGCATCAGCTTTGCCGGCTGGCAGCTGGACACCCGGGCCCGCCAATTGCTTTCGCCGGAAGGCGTGGTGGTCAGCCTCGGCAACTCCGATTACCGGGTGTTGCGCCTGTTGTTGCAGCATCCCAACCGGCCGCTGAGCCGCGACTTTTTGCTCAACCACGTGTTCGACAAAGACAGCACGCCGTTCGACCGCTCGATTGATGTGTGCGTCAGCCGACTGCGCTCGCAGTTGCCGGCCGGGTTGATCAAGACTGTGCGCAACGAGGGTTACATGCTCACCGCCGACGACGTGGCGCTGCAATCGTGAAACTGCTGCCGCGTTCGCTGTTCGGCCGGCTGGTGCTGATCCTGGTCAGCGGCATGCTCGCGGCCCAGGCCCTGACCAGCAGCATCTGGTACGACATGCGCCACGGCCAGGTGCTGGAAATCCCCAGCCGGCTGATCGCCACGCGGCTGGCGGACGTGGTGCGGCTGGTACACAGCGATCCGGCGCAGGCGGATGTGCTGATCAAGCTGCTTGATACGCCGCGCTTTCGCCTGACCCTGAGTGACCAGGCCAGTGATGTGACAAGCAGCATCAGCGACAGCGACCAGGCCACCGAGCGCTTGCTGAATAAAGTGCTCTCGGAGAAAACCGGCTACACCCAGAACCTGCATCTGTTGAGCCTCAAGCTGCTGGATGCCGAGGGCCAGCATGCCGGGCTGTCGACTCTGCTCAGCTCCAGGCCTGTGGTGGGGCAATTCCTGATTGACCTGCGTTTGCCGGACGGGCGCTGGCTGCAAGTGCAGGCCACCGAGGAACAAGGCTGGACCAGTACTTCGCCGATGGACTTGCTGTTCGATTACGTGATGCGCATTTATCTGCTGCGGGTATTGGTGCTGGTGATCATTGCCCTGGTGGCGGTGCGCCTGGCCATTCGCCCGCTCAACGCCCTGGCCAAGGCTGCCGAAGCCTTGGGCCGGGACATCCAGCGGCCACCGCTGGCCCTCGATGGGCCCACCGAAGTGCGCCGTGCCGCCCAGGCGTTCAACGCCATGCAGCAGCGGCTGATCGCCAATATCGCCGAGCGCACCCGCTTCCTGGCGGCGATTTCCCACGACCTGCGCTCGCCCATTACGCGCCTGCGGTTACGTACGGAAATGCTCGACGACAACCGCACTAAGGAACGTTTTCGCAGCGACCTGGAAGAAATGGAGCACATGGTTTCCAGCACCCTGGACTTCGTCAGCAGCGGCGAAATCAACGAGAAGCGCCAGAACATCGACATCAACGCCTTGTTGCAAAGCTTGCAGGCGGACCTGCAGGACGTGGGCGAGACGGTGACGATAGAAGGGCGGGCCAAACAGCCATTGCCGGGGTATGCCCGCAGTCTCAAGCGTTGCGTGCAGAACCTGCTGGAGAACGCGGTGCGTTATGGCTCCGAGGTGGTGGTGCGGGTAGAAGACAAGGCGGACAGCTTGAAGATCGTCATCAGCGACCGTGGGCCGGGGATTCCCCAGGAGCAACTGGAACAGGTGATGGAGCCGTTTTACCGGGTGGAAGGCTCACGCAATGTGGAAACCGGTGGTTACGGGCTGGGGCTGAGTATCGCGCATACGATCGCCAGTGCCCATGACGGGCGGTTGAGCTTGAGCAATCGGGAGGGTGGGGGATTGGAGGTGGTGTTGGAGTTTCAGCGCAAATCCTGGCCTTGAAATGCAGGCTAAATGTGGGAGCTGGCTTGCTCGCGAAAGCGGTGTATCAGTAACAGAGAGGTTGACTGACACTGCGCTTTCGCGAGCAAGCCCGCTCCCACATTTGGATGTGCAGTGTTTCGAGAATCGGGTTTCTTAACTCAAGCCCCGTGGCACTTCTTGAATTTCTTCTCGCTGCCGCACGGGCAAGGATCGTTACGACCCACGTCCTTCAACGTATTGCGCACCGGCTCCTGGTGAGCGTGGCCGCAGTTCGGGCCGTGGACATGGCCGTGGTCGTGATCATGATGATCGTGATCGTGGTTGCAGTCAGGACCATGGACATGGGGTTGCTGAGTCATCGATGTCGCTCCGGAATAAAATCGCCGGGGATTATCTCGCCATTGCGCAACACCTGCACGTCGTTCCCGATAAATAAACCGGTTTTCAACTCGCCTTCAAGGCGATAGGGCACGGGATCGCGCGGATTTTTCAGCATGTCGACCACATCGCGGATCTGCGGCCACAGGTTGGTGCGCACCGATACCCGGAAAAAAGCGTGGCTGTGGGGTGGCACGGTCAGCCATTCGTTGGACTCGCCTTCGGTCAGCACCATCGTGCCGAGGCTGACCTTGTAAACCAGGCCGCGTACGGTCAGGTCGTTGTCGTCACGGTTATCCACGCGGAAATACAGCTTGAACTTCTGCTCCAGCAACTTGACCCGCACGGGGTCGACCTTGACCAGACGCACCTCGGGGGCGGGCGTATCGTCGGCGAACCACGACGCGCAGCCGGAGAGCCCCAGCATCAATGCCAGCAGAAGGCTGTAAGTCCTGAATACCCGCGCCTGAGAAACCATGCCGTTACTCCGTGTGAAGAGTCAGCATAGCAAGCGAGAGCCTGTCGGGTATCAATGAATGTCAGAGGTAGCCGGAACAGCACTTCTTGAATTTCTGCCCGCTGCCACACACGCAGGCGTCATTACGCCCGGCCTTCACGTCCACCGTCGGGTCGATAAAGTACCAGTGCTCATTGTTCTGTACGAAAGATGAGCGCTCGCGGTGGCTGTGTTCGCCGGTGCTGTCATGCCAGCGAGCGGTAAAGGTCACGAAGGCGTGTTCCGGCTGGCCGCCGAACACCTCGGAGCTTTCCACTGAAAGGCCCAGCCAGGTGCTTTGGGCGCTCCAGGCGCCGATGGCGGTGGTGTCCAGCCCGGCTTGCTGCGCAGGCAGGGTGGTTGCCACCAGGTAGTCCACCAGGCCCAGCACATAGGCGCTGTAGCGCGAACGCATCAACGCTTCGGCGCAGGGGGCCGGGTGGCCGGCGTGATAATGACCGCAGCAGGCATCCAGCAGGTTGCCGCTGCCGCAGGGGCAAATGGATGTACTCATCGGGTTACCACCAATACTTTCCAAAATTTTGCGGGTTGGCCCAGAAGCGGGCGTTCAGCCAATCCGGCACCTGTTTATAGTCAAGCAGATCATAGGTAAACAGCGTCAAAACCTGATCGTCGCGCTGGAAACGCTCGCTGGCTTGCAGGGCCAGGGAGAAGAAATCGGTGTCTTTCCAGTGGCAGGCCTCCAGGTCCACCAGCACCGCAATGCGACTGGCATTGAGGTTGCGAATGCCCCCCAGCAAGGTCAGGCCCGCAGGTTTTGACAGGTGTTCCAGGCAACCGACCACCAGCGCCAGGTCAAAACGCTGGGCCGCGAGGTCGGTGGGCAAGGGGCCGGGCTCGGCGAAGGACACCACGGTATCCGGGTGTGCTTCCTTAAAGGCGTCCAGCGCCGGGAACTGGCTGGCGCCCAATAACAGCAGGCGTTTGGGCGCGTGAAGATCAAGCAGCGCAGCGAGCGCTTGCTGGGGTGTACGGGAAGAAATACCGGCAGTCATCGAAGATCCTCACATCAGGACCGTAGAGACTAGCCTGCCTGAGCGTGCGGGCCTAGAGCGGGCGGCGAGAATAAACCGCTCGGCCCAATGAATACTGGGGTGTGACACGCTGGCGCAGATGAAAAGAGCCGTCTTTACTCCACTCGTCGGCCCCCGCCGATCCCCTCAGGAGAAAGTCAGATGAGCATCATGCGGACAGCTCTACCCTTGGTTCTGCTAACCGGAGTATTGACAGGTTGCGCAGGCTTGCAAAAAACCGACTGGCCCACCTGTGCCGCCGTCGGCGGTGTGACCGGTGCTGCCATTGGTGCGACCCAAAGCTCGTCCTATGCAGGCTACGGCGCACTGCTGATTGGCGGCATGGCTGGCGCCTATTGCTGGGTGCATGGCGACGGTGATGAAGACGGCGACGGCGTACCGGACAGTCGCGACAAGTGCCCTGGCACGCCAAAAGGCGTGCAGGTCGACGCCAATGGCTGCCCTCCGGTGCCGGTAGCGGTGGTTCAAGAGGAAGTGGTGGTGGTCAAGGAAGAAACCATCGTGATTCGTGACGTGCACTTCGAGTTCGACTCCGCGAAGCTCACCGCTGCCGACAAAACCAAGCTCGACGTGATTGCAACCCGCCTGAAAAAAGAGGCCCCGAGTGCGCAACTGCGCGTCAGCGGGCATACCGACAGTGTCGGTAAAGATGCCTACAACCAGAAACTCTCTGAACGACGCGCTCATTCGGTGACCGACTACCTGGTCAGTTCCGGCATCCCGCGCAGCAGTTTTGTCTCCGTGACCGGCGCCGGCGAAAGCCACCCCGTAGCCGATAACAAAACCGCTGATGGCCGCGCGCTGAACCGCCGCGTGGAAATCCAGATCAACCGCTGACCCCGCCTCAAGGCCCCTGTGGAATCCCCAGGGGCCCCTTCATCAATTTTTTAATCCTTCACTGGCACAACGCCTGTAGAAGTCGTTACTGTGCGCCCAAAGAATAATGTGCAAGGGGAGCGTGCGGGATGAAGGTGTTTTGGGGGCTGGGTAAATTCTTGACGTTGCTGTTCTGGGTCGTGGTGGTGGTCAACCTGATCACACCGCTGATCAACCCGTTCCACCTGTTGGTCAACCTGGCCGGCAGCCTGTTGTTGCTGACCCATGTTCTGGAACTGCTGTTGTTCAACGGCAGTGTGAAAACCCGTGCCCATCCCTGGCGTGACCGCTTGCAGATCCTGCTGGTGGGTATGTTCCATGTGCAGAGCTTTTCGACGCCGACACCGGCTAATGATGTAAACAAGGAGGCCAATCATGCGTAAGGTTTTTCTGTTGGCCCTGCTGGTCAGCCCCATTGCCCTGGCCCAGAGCGTCAGCGTCGAGACCAACTCGTTGATGCGCCTGCCCAACAGCAGTGGCGTGTTGCAACTGGAGCGACTGGACGTGGCGGATTACGGCACCTTGCTGATTCCCGCCAATATCACCCAGGTGACCGTGGATGAACTGCACCTGGGCCGCGACGCGCGAATCGCCATCGTGCCCGGTAGCACCACGTTGCAACTGCAGGTGCGTCAGGCGCAGCTGGAGCAGGGCAGCCAGATCACCTCACGCGGCGCTCCCGGTACCCATGAGCGCCCGGCCAAGGCGGGGCGTGACCTGGTGTTGCGGATTAACTCGCTGACGGCCGATGAGCTGTCGGTGGATGCCCGCGGTGGCGCGGGTGCCCAGGGTTATGCCGGGCTGGATGGTGCCAACGGCGAAGACCCTGGCTGCACCTGGGGTTCTGCCGGGCGCGGCGCCAATGGCGACAACGGCGGCGACGGGCTGCCGGGCGCGGCGGGCGCGCAGGTCCGTGTGGAATTGCCGCAGGACTTCCCGGGCGAGAAGATCAAGGTCTGGGTGGACGGCGGAGCCGGTGGTTTGGCGGGCACGGCGGGCAAGCCGGGTAAAGGCGGGCAGTCCAAGGGGTGCCTGGTGTA
Organism: Pseudomonas sp. F8002; assembly: GCF_013385495.1. Lineage (NCBI taxonomy): Bacteria > Pseudomonadati > Pseudomonadota > Gammaproteobacteria > Pseudomonadales > Pseudomonadaceae > Pseudomonas > Pseudomonas sp. F8002. The sequence goes on from NZ_JACAPW010000040.1 coordinate 23,955, forward strand.
CCGCGCGGATGGCGGCGAAAAGGGCCGGGCCGGGTTGGAAGGGCAGGCGGGGCCAGCGGGGCCTGCGGGTGCTGTGACCATTCAGAGGCTCTGAGGCGACTGGCCTGACGCTTTCGCTAGCAAGCCCGCTCCCACATTTGAAACGCATTCCAAATGTGGGAGCGGGCTTGCTAGCGAAAGCGGTCTACTAGGCGCTTCAGAACATCGGCCGTGCCGAAGCAATCGCCACCAGCACCAACCCCACTATCAAGTTGATCCCCACCAATTTACGAATCTGCCCCAATGCCGCAGCCCCGGCCGGCCAATCCTCCGCCGCCACCGCCACGCGCAGCTCCGGCAACTTCAGCGCCTGAATCCGGATAAACAGCGCCGTCATCACCACATACAACCCCATCATGACCTGTACATAACGCGGCGCGGTCTCAAACCCGCTGAAGCGCAGTTGCAGCAGGCCGACACCGCTGATCGGCAACACCAGCACCGCCACCCAGACCCACACGAAAAAACGTTGAAACACATTTACCCAGAGTTTCAGCCGGGCCGGCCCGTCCAGCGCGGCCATGGCGGCGGGGCGCAGGATCATCCAGGCGAAAAACATACCGCCGACCCAGATCAGGGCGGCCAGTACATGCAGGGTGTAAGCGAAGCTAAAGACGGTCATTGGGGTACTCCGTTCTGCGCGGGATTAATTAGCGGGGTATGATAGCGGCCGATCCGAACCACTGAAAATTTATCCAGCGTTTTTTGCGCCCGACTATCCATGATCAGCACTGAACTCAAAACCACGATCCAGGGCGCCTACTCGCGTTTTCTCGAAGCCAAGAGCTTGAAACCGCGGTACGGCCAGCGCCTGATGATCGCCGAAGTCGCCAAGGTCCTCGGGGATATCGACACCGACGACGAAGGTCGGCGCAGTGGCGACCCCGCCGTGGTGGCCGTCGAGGCCGGCACCGGTACCGGTAAAACCGTGGCCTACAGCCTGGCGGCGATCCCCACCGCCAAGGCCGCCGGCAAGCGCCTGGTGATTGCCACCGCCACCGTCGCCCTGCAAGAGCAGATTGTCTACAAGGACCTGCCCGACCTGATGCGCAACAGCGGCCTGAATTTCACCTTCGCCCTGGCCAAGGGCCGTGGGCGTTATATGTGTCTGTCCAAGCTCGACGTGCTGTTGCAGGAAGGCCACGCGCAAACTGCCACTGCCTCGCTGTTCGAAGAAGAAGGCTTCAAGATCGAAGTCGATGAGGTCAGTCAGAAGCTGTTTACCAGCATGATCGAGAAACTGGCGGGCAATAAATGGGACGGCGACCGCGACAGCTGGCCCAATGCCCTGGAAGACGCCGACTGGGCACGGCTGACCACCGATCACAGCCAGTGCACCAACCGGCATTGCCCCAACTTCGGCCAGTGCGCCTTCTACAAGGCCCGGGAGGGCATGGGCAAGGTCGACGTTATTGTCACCAACCATGACATGGTCCTCGCCGACCTGGCCCTGGGGGGCGGCGCCGTGTTGCCCGACCCGCGCGACACACTCTACGTGTTCGACGAAGGCCATCACCTGCCCGACAAGGCCATCGGCCACTTTGCTCACTACACGCGGCTGCGCTCCACCGCCGACTGGCTGGAAACCACCGCCAAGAACCTCACCAAGTTGCTCGCCCAGCACCCGCTGCCGGGCGACCTGGGCAAGTTGATCGAGCAGGTGCCGGAGCTGGCGCGGGAGATCAAGACCCAGCAGCAATTCATGTTCAGCGCCTGCGAGCAGGTGGCAGACTTCAAGCCCGGCGAAGATGTGGAAGGCCGCGAACGGCCGCGCCATCGTTTCGTTGGCGGGCTGATCCCCGAGCACATGCGCGAAATGGGCGTCGAGCTGAAAAAGGGCTTTTCGCGCCTGACCGACTTGTTCACCCGTCTCACCGATTTGCTCAAGGAAGGCATGGATGGCGAGGTCAATATCGGCATCGCCAGCAATCAGGCTGAAGAATGGTACCCGCTGTTTGGCAGCCTGCTGTCCCGGTCCCAGGGCAACTGGGAGTTGTGGACCGCCTTTACCGTCGAAGACCCGGAAGACAACCCGCCCATGGCCCGTTGGCTGACCCTGTCGGAAAGCGGTGCGCTGTTCGATATCGAGGTCAACGCCAGCCCGATCCTGGCGGCGGAAATGCTCCGACGCAATCTGTGGAACGTGGCCTACGGTGCCTTGGTCACCTCGGCTACGCTGACGGCCCTGGGCACCTTCGACCGCTTCCGCATGCGCGCCGGGCTGCCGAAGAAGGCCGTCACCGCCGTGGTGCCCAGCCCGTTCCATCACGCCGACGCCGGTGTGCTGCGGGTACCGGACCTCAAGGCCGACCCACGGGATGCGCCGGCCCATACGGCGGCGATCATTCGTGACCTGCCATCATTGGTGGAGGGCTCACGGGGCACGCTGGTGTTGTTCTCGTCCCGCAAACAGATGCAGGACGTGTTCGACGGCCTCGACCGTGACTGGCGCAAGCAGGTGTTTATCCAGGGCAACCTGTCGAAACAGGAAACCCTGAACAAGCACAAGGCGCGGGTGGATGGCGGCGATTCCAGCGTGCTGTTCGGCCTCGCGAGTTTCGCCGAGGGTGTGGATTTGCCCGGTGCCTACTGCGAACACGTGGTGATCGCCAAGATCCCGTTCTCGGTGCCGGATGATCCGGTGGAAGCCGCGTTGGCCGAATGGATCGAAGCCCGGGGCGGCAATCCGTTCATGGAGATCTCGGTGCCGGACGCTTCCTTGAAACTGGTCCAGGCCTGCGGCCGCCTGCTGCGTACCGAAGAAGATCGCGGCACCATCACCTTGCTTGACCGGCGTCTGGTTACCCAGCGCTATGGGAAAGCTATCCTGAATGCTTTACCGCCGTTTCGGCGGGAAATTTCTTAAGGCCCAGTGGGCGAATTCGCCCACTTTGTGGTCTATCTCACCATCGCTTCACGTCATCAGGCCAGTCACCGGCCGTTTGGGAGAACCTTGTTCACATGATTCGCACGCTGCCCGCTGTTTTTGCCCTGTTGTTTGCCGCGCCATTGCTGGCTGCGCCTGCCGGGCAACAAACCTTGTTCAACTTTGTACGGCCCGCCGATGTGGTCAAGGTGGCGACCCAGGACGCCAGCCTGCCGCAATACAACGCCGAACAAACCGCTGAAGGCGAAGTGCTGCGCCGTATCACCTTCAACCCGGTGGCCGAACCGAGCCTGGTGCTCAGCCCGCAGACCGGGGCCTGGGACTGGTCGCAATCCGGTGCCATGAGCCTGCGTATTCAAAGTGCGATGGACTGGGCGCTGACCCTGTACGTCAAGGTGCAGAGCAATGACGGCCGAACGCTGTTCAGCCGTATCGACCTGCCAGCCGGTCCCGCGCAAACGCTGTTGATTCCGCTGCAAGCCAACTCGCCCCTGAGCCAGGGGATGAAGGCCGGCCCGCCGATGCCGATCACCGTCGATGGCCAGCGCGTGCTGCTGGCCAGCAGCGAAGGGGAGATCGACCGCAGCCAGATCGTGTCGGTGACCCTGTCGATGATCAAGCCGAACGTTGCCCAAAGCATCTTGCTCGAACGCTTTGGCGTGCAGGACATCGCGCCGGTACTCAAGGCTACCTACAGCGATCTGGTGGATGCCTATGGGCAGTCCACCCGCGCCCGGTGGCCGGAGAAAGTCAGCAGCGACGAGCAGTTGAGGGCCGCAGCGGTCAAGGAACAGCAACAGCTCAAGGGCTGGCTGGCCGAGCGCGACAAGGCCTCCCTGGACAAATTCGGCGGCTGGAACAAGGGCCCGGCCTTTGACGCCAGCGGCTTCTTCCGCACCGAGAAGCGCGACGGGCGCTGGTACCTGGTGACACCGGAAGGCCATCCGTTCTACTCCCTGGGCGTCAACACCGTCGCCCCGGACAACAGCCAGACCTACGTAGCGGGCCGCGAATGGATGTTTGCCGCGCTGCCCAAGGCCGGCGAGCCTTTCGACAAATACTACGGCAGCGGTGACAGCCGCAGCGGCAATGGTGCCGATCAGGGGCGCAGCTTTAATGTCGGCCGCTGGTACGACTTCTATGGCGCCAACCTGCAGCGTACCTATGGCCAGCCGTGCGTGCCGCCGGCACCTTGTGCTCCGGAAGGTTTCGACCAGAAACGCTGGGTCAGCCACACCCTCGACCGCCTGCGGGCCTGGGGTTTCAATACTGTCGGCAACTGGAGTGCGCCGCAGCTGGCGACCGCCGACCGCGTGCCTTACACCTTGCCACTGTCGATCGTCGGTGATTACGCGAGCATCAGCACCGGCACCGATTGGTGGGGCGGCATGCCCGACCCGTTCGACCCGCGCTTCGCCATGGCCACCGAGCGTGCGGTGGCAATTGCCGCCCGTGACCATCGCGACGACCCGTGGCTGATCGGCTTCTTTGCCGACAACGAACTGGCCTGGGCCGGTCCCGGTGATGATGCGAAATCCCGCTACGCCCTGGCCTACGGCACCCTGCGCATGACCACCGACGTGCCGGCCAAGCGCGCGTTTCTCAAGCAATTGCGCGACAAGTACCGCAACCAGGAGGGGCTTTCCAGGGCCTGGGGCATTGAGCTGCCCGCCTGGGAACTGATGGAAGACCCGGGCTTTGTGCCGCCAATGCCAAGCCCGGAGCACCCGGAAATCGAAGCGGACTTCAAGTACTTCCAGAAGACCTTTGCCGACGCCTACTTCAAGACCATCTCCGATGCATTGAAATGGCATGCGCCCAACCAGCTGTTGCTGGGTGGCCGATACGCGGTCAGCACGCCGGAAGCGGTGGCGTCCTGCGCGCAATATTGCGATGTGCTGAGCTTCAACATGTACACCCTCAAGCCTCAGGACGGCTACGACTTCGCGGCCCTGCGGACGTTGGACAAGCCGGTGCTGATCACCGAATTCAACTTCGGCTCGGCGGACCGCGGCCCGTTCTGGGGCGGCGTGACGCAGTTGGCCCGGGAAGAGGATCGTGGGGTTGCCTACGCCAACTTCCTGAAGCAGGCCATGGCCGAGCCGTCGATTGTCGGCGTGCATTGGTTCCAGTACCTGGACCAGCCGGTTACCGGCCGTTTGCTTGACGGCGAAAACGGCCACTTCGGCCTGGTCGGCATCACCGATGTGCCGTTCCAGGGGTTTGTCGACAGTGTGCGCAAAAGTAACCTGGCTGCCGTCGATCAGCTGGGCAAGGAGGCCGAAAAGGCCAAGGCTGCCGCAGCGGTCCACGCCGGTGAGGGCGGCAAGCCCGGGCGTGAAGGCAATGCAGCAGCGCCGGGCGCAGAGCATTCCGGCGGGCATTCCGGCAAAGGTCATTGATGGGGGCTGATCGACGAGAGCGGGTTCACAAATCGCTCAATGGCTGGAACAATGTCGGCCACTTTCTGTAGTACTTTTCCAAGGGGGCTTAGGTGCAGATTCAGGGTCATTACGAGCTTCAATTCGAAGCGGTGCGTGAAGCCTTCGCCGCGCTGTTCGACGACCCTCAGGAACGTGGTGCCGCGCTGTGCATCCAGATTGGCGGCGAAACCGTCGTCGACTTGTGGGCCGGTACCGCCGACAAGGACGGTGCCGAGGCCTGGCACAGCGACACCATTGCCAATCTGTTCTCCTGCACCAAGACCTTTACGGCCGTCACGGCGCTGCAACTGGTGGCCGAAGGCAAGTTGCAGCTGGATGCGCCGGTCGCCAAGTACTGGCCGGAGTTTGTTGCCGCGGGCAAGGAAGCCATCACCCTGCGCCATCTGCTCTGCCACCAGGCCGGGTTGCCGGCCCTGCGTGAAACGCTGCCCGCCGAAGCCCTGTACGACTGGCAGATGATGGTCGACGCCCTCGCCGCCGAAGCGCCATGGTGGAAGCTCGGGGAAGGGCACGGTTATGCGGCGATTACCTATGGTTGGCTGGTGGGCGAGTTGCTGCGCCGCGCCGACGGTCGTGGGCCGGGCGAGTCCATCGTGGCCCGGGTTGCACGGCCACTGGGCCTGGATTTTCATGTGGGGTTGGCGGATGAAGAGTTTTATCGAGTTGCCCATATAGCCCGAGGCAAGGGCAATGTTGGCGATGAGGCGGCACAACGTTTACTTCAAGTAACGATGCGCGAGCCGACGGCGATGACTACCCGTGCATTTACCAATCCACCGTCTATTCTGACCAGCACTAATAAACCCGAATGGCGGCGTATGCAGCAGCCAGCGGCAAATGGTCACGGTAATGCGCGAAGTCTGGCGGGTTTTTATAGTGGGCTGCTCGACGGTAGTTTGCTGGAAGCCGATATGCTCGAAGAGTTGACCCGCGAACACAGTATCGGCCCGGATAAAACCTTATTGACACAAACCCGGTTCGGGCTGGGTTGCATGTTGGATCAACCGCACGTGCCAAACGCCACGTTCGGCCTTGGCCCACGGGCCTTTGGGCATCCCGGGGCCGGTGGTTCGGTGGGGTTTGCCGATCCGGAACATGATGTAGCCTTTGGTTTCGTGACCAATACATTGGGCCCTTATGTACTTATGGACCCGCGGGCGCAAAAGTTGGTAAGAATATTGGCCGGTTGTCTGTAAATAGCTTGCTGTCTTGCGTTTTTTTGTTACAAAGGCACATACAAAAAGACGCTAGGCAAAATGTTGTAACTTTAATGTTCCAAAAGCGTCTGTTTAACGGGTCATTCAGGCCCCTGGTTTTTTCTCATTTTGTGGATATCTCATGTTATCGAACAAGTCCTTGGCACTGGCGCTATGCCTCACTATTACTGGCTGTGCACAAACCCCACAAAATGATGCCGAGGGCGGGCATTGGTGGTCATTTGGCTCCGATAAGGCTGCTACCAAGGACGCAGTGAGCCAGGCCGACACCAAACCGGATGCCAAGCCGGCGGTCGCCGCCAAGGCGCCAGCGCCGGTAGCACCCGCTGCTGCTGCACCTGCACCGGTTGCGAAGGCGGATACCGGCTCGAGCTGGTGGCCGTTTTCGTCGAAAGCCGACGACGCCAAGGCAGACCTGAAGGCCGACCTCAAGGCGGCAACGCCTGCCTCCGGCGCACCGGCTGATGCACCGGCCGCTGCACCTGCCGTTGCCAAGACGGATACCGATACCAAATGGTGGTGGCCGTTCGAAAGCAAGCCAAAGCCATTGGCCAAGGTCGACGTCGCCAACATCCCGATGCCTGATCCAAAAATCACCCAGGCCTGGCTGGACGACTACGAGCCACGCCTGCGTCTCGCGATCAAGGACAGCAACCTGCAACTGGAACGCCGTGACAACGTATTGGTGGTGATTGCCCCGGTTGATGGCTCCTACAACCCGAAACGCCCGGCGATGTTGCTGCCCGTGACCCTGGGTCCGTTCACCCGTGTTGCCAAGGCCGTTGAAGGCGATCCGAAGACCGCCGTACTGGTCCTGGGCCATGTAGATACCTCGGGTGCCGAGCCGGTGAGCCAGGCCCTGACCAAGGAACGTGCACAGTCCATCGCTTCGATCTTCAGCCTCAGCGGCCTGAAGCAGGACCGCCTGATGCTGCGTGGCATGGGTGACCTGATGCCGCGTGCCGCCAACGACAGCAACCAGGGCCGCGCCCTGAACCGTCGCATGGAAATCATGTTCACCCAGCGCACCACGATGCTGGCCCTGTTGAGCAAGTACAACTCGGCCAACCCGCCGAAGGCTGAAATGGTCGCTGTGCAGGACGTTCCTGCTCCAGCCGCTGCTCCGGTCAAAAAAGCTGCCGCTCCGGCGAAAAAAACCGTCGCCAAGAAAGCTGCCGCCAAGCCGGCTGCCAAAAAGGCCCCGGCCAAGCCTGCCGCTAAAAAGCCAGCACCTGCCAAGGCCGCCGCTCCAGCTGCTACCAACGACCAGGCGAAGAACTGATTATTTGAGCAAGAAGGATAAAGCCGCATGACCCAGGCACTGGCCGATATGCGCCGTGACTACACACGGGACGGTTTGAGCGAGGCCCAGGCCCCGGATGAACCGTTTGCCTTGTTCCACCAGTGGTTCGCCGACGCGGTGAAAACCGAACAGCCACCGGTGGAGGCCAATGCCATGACCCTGGCTACGGTGGACCAGGACGGTCGCCCGCACTGCCGGATCCTGCTGCTCAAAGGCCTGGATACACAGGGCTTTACCTTCTTCACCAATTATCAGAGCGCCAAGGGCGAACAACTCGCGGCGCGACCGTTTGCCGCCATGACCTTCTTCTGGCCGACCCTGGAGCGCCAGGTGCGCATCGAAGGTCGGGTGGTCAAGGTCTCGCCCGAGGAGTCGGATGCTTACTTCCAGGTCCGTCCCCTGGGTAGCCGCCTGGGTGCCTGGGCTTCACCGCAAAGCCGGGTAATCAGGGACCGCGAAGAGTTGCAGGCGCTGCTCAAGGCCACCGAACAACGCTTCAGCGATACCCAGCCTGATTGCCCCGAACACTGGGGTGGTTACCGCCTGCTGCCGGAGCGCATCGAGTTCTGGCAAGGCCGCGCGAGTCGTTTGCACGACCGCTTGAACTTCCGCTTGCAGGGGGCCGACTGGACCCGTGAGCGCCTGGCGCCCTGAGCCCACCTTTCGTCACCTCGCCTGAATGTAGCGCTGCACGCCGAAGTCTCTAGTCAGAGGCCTTGGATGGGTAGCGCTGCGCTGCGTTATGCGGCCGTTAGCTACAATGATGACAGCGTCCATCGAGATCCTGAGGGAGGTGGGATTGCTACCGTTCGTCGAGTTTTTCGGTACAGGTTCTCTGTACTAAGGCTGAATGAAAACAATTTTCTGCCCGGCATGCCGTGACAGGCGGCAAGCCACAGCGGTTTAATGGATACCTGTCCTTTGGAGTTGATGCTATGCGTAAGTCCGTTTTACTAGTTGCCTGCTTTACCACCCTGTCGCTGCTGCTGGGTGGCTGCGCCTCGAGTCTGACCGGCGACTCGTACTCCCGTGACGAAGCTCGTCGTGTACAGACTGTTCGCATGGGCACCATCGAATCCCTGCGTCCGGTGAAAATCGAAGGCACCAAGACCCCAATCGGCGGCGCTGCGGGCGCAGTCATCGGCGGCGTTGGCGGCAGCGCCATCGGCGGCGGCCGTGGCAGCATCGTGACCGCCGTTATCGGCGCAGTCGCCGGCGGCCTGCTGGGCTCGGCCACCGAGGAAGGCCTGACCCGCACCCAGGGTGTTGAAATCACCGTCCGCGAAGATGATGGCAGCATGCGCGCCTACGTCCAGGCGGTTCAAGAGAACGAAATCTTCCGCATCGGCGACCGCGTTCGCATCATGACGGTGGACGGAACCAGCCGCGTTACTCGCTAAGGGTAAGGTTGCAGGAAAAGAAAAACCCCAACCGGGTGGCCGGTTGGGGTTTTTTGTTGGGGTATATGTGGGATATCAGGTGAACATCTGAATGTCGTCAAGCGTGTCTTGTACGACTCCGCTCAGAGAAGGAGATTTCCTTTTTGCCTGTTGCAGTACGGGCGTAACTTTCGCCATGTCCAACTCGCCGAAACGGCGTGCAATGTGGCCTATCGCGATGATGGCAGCCGACGCGATGTCCTCGTTGTCATTGTTTGCGTACTTGAGACAGGTTTCTTGTGCCCAGATAGCATCTGTCTCGTTAAGGCCGATGGATATTAGAGCTTCTGTGACCTTGGTCAGGTCATTAGTGGCTATAAAGCTTATAGCTTCATCCTGACTTAAAGAAGGGTCGTGATAGCGCAAACTCATTTTTCGGCTCCCAGAATCTTTCCTTTTCGATCTGTTTTGTTCGCTTTTATTAAAGCATTTTTCATCTCTTGTCTTAGCTCACTCCACAGTCTCACATGACCGTGGTAAACGCCTTCTGAGGTGCGATCGATCACTACAAACTCTTTTGTGTGTGGGTCAATCCCTATGCGTCTACGTGAGTTTGGCGGATTCAGCTCTACCGAGTTATTAAGCGCATCCAGGCCGTTAGTCGGCTTTCTGCTTTTGACAGCGTTATCTTTTTTTCCGTGATAGGGGGCGTCCTCATACCTCAGGCTTACGACGATATACAGAGGTCGAATACCCGAACCCGCCGGAAACACCAGAATAAAATCCCTGTATTCCGGCGGATAGATCGGATCAACGATGATGTTGTCGGCCTTCTCGGTTGGCGGATACACCCAGATTTGCGGCGCCTGCGGTGCAGCCTCCAACGCAGGAATGCCGAGGGTGTCAGCGGGGTCGACAGCAGGCGTCCAGATCAGCTCGACGCCGTCGCCCAAGTCCGCGACCTGCTGCGTGCCGCGCTGGCCAAACTGCACGACATCAACCATTTCCCAGTCGCGATTTTTCCCGGTGTAGAAGGCGTATCCCTTGAGCGTGCCGTCAGCAAGTTGCTCGATATGCAGGCGGGCTCGGGTGCGTGCCCGTGGCATTGAGCGCAGTTGACGGTCGCTGTAAAGCGCACTATCGCCCAGGCTGGAGGGCCAGACGAGGGCTGCAACCCCAAGCATCAGTCCGGCCCCAGCTGTTCCAACACTCGCTGCGATGCTGGAGGCGCCACTAACCGCTGAGCCACCCAGTGCCAATGTCCCTAGCCCAGCCGGGAGTGCGCTGCCGCTGATCTTTTTGAGTGACAGCAGCCCCTCGATGTCCGTTTCACGACCACCCAGCAGAACGTGCTCGCCATAGTCTCCTATGGGGTCAAGCGGTACATAGCCGGATGGATTGTTGTAGTCGATGTGGGCGTCCGGCAGGTTGCAGGACTTGGCGAAGACGCAGCCCGCGATGGGCAATGTTGCTGGCGGTCGCTCCACTTTGCCTCTGGCCTCGTAGACCTCCTGACGGGCAAGCATGGCTTCGTATGCTCGCTGCCTGGCCTCACGATCAGCCAGCTCGCGCTCGCTCATGTTCTCGAGCCGACGGTAACCCCCCGTGCCGGTCCCGTAGCATCGCCAGACTTGGGGGATATCCTTGCTGTTTGCCATCGTGCCCTCCTGGCGTGTTGCATAACGACGTCCGGCGGCGGAGCCGGGAGCACGACGTTATTGCAAGCAGCGGAGGGTGGATGTAGGACGGTTCTGTGAGATGGCGCCGAATGGGCCTAGAGGAGGTTGGAGCCGGCAAGCCGGCTCCAAAAGCGGTTACGCCTGAACAAGCGCCTGCTTGCGACTGGCCATCGCCGTCACTGCATACCCGATCAGCGCCGCCAGTATCGACCCGGTCAGGATGCCCATCCGGTCCATACCCGCGTATTCACTGCTGCCCGGCACAAACGCCAGGGAGCCGACAAACAGGCTCATGGTGAAGCCGATGCCGCACAGGACCGCCACGCCGAGCACCTGGCCCCAGTTGGCGCCGGCGGGCAGTGCGGCAAGGCCGGTTTTTACCATGACCCAGGTGAAACCCAGTACGCCAACGGTCTTGCCCAGCAGCAGGCCGGCGGCGATGCCCATTGGCACGTGGTGGGTGAAGCTTTCCAGGTTGACGCCCACCAGCGAGACGCCGGCATTGGCAAAGGCAAACAGCGGCAGGATCGCGTAGGCCACCCAGGGATGCAGGGCGTGTTCCAGGGTCAGCAGCGGCGATGGCTCGGCGTTTTTGGTGCGCAGCGGGATGCAGAACGCCAATGTTACGCCCGCCAGGGTGGCGTGTACGCCGCTCTTGAGCACGCAGACCCACAGGATCAGCCCGACAATCATGTAGGGCCCCAGCTTGACGACACCCAGCCGGTTCATGGCTATCAAGGCGATCAGGCATGCCGCTGCGCCGGCCAATGACGCCCCGGACAGGTCGGTGGAGTAGAAGATGGCGATCACGATGATTGCGCCAAGGTCGTCGATGATGGCCAGGGTCATCAGGAACAGCTTCAGCGAAACCGGCACGCGCTTGCCCAGCAGGGCCAATACGCCCAGGGCGAAGGCAATGTCGGTGGCCATGGGGATTGCCCAGCCACCCAGGGCGGCCGGGTTGTCCTTGTTCAGCGCCCAATAGATCAGCGCCGGCACGACCATGCCGCCGATGGCTGCCGCTCCCGGCAGTACCACTTGCGAAGGCTTGGACAGTTGGCCGTCGAGCAACTCGCGTTTGACCTCAAGGCCGATGAGCAGGAAGAACAGGGCCATCAGGCCGTCGTTGATCCACAGCAGCGCCGGCTTGGCGATTTTCAGGGCGCCGATTTGTGCGACCACCGGCACGTCGAGAAAACTTGCGTAGAGGTGCGACAGCGGTGAGTTGTTGATGATCAGCGCCAAAGCGGCAGCAGCGATCAGGAGCAGACCGCTGGCGGCTTCCAGCTGGAAAAAACGGGTGAAAGTGCTACGCAGAGGCAAGGGATGCTCTCCAATCAAAGTTCAATAGGTGGGTACCCTAACCCGTACCGTTAGTTGTTAAAACAAAAGTTATATTCTTATTTGTTATAAGGAATCGGTCTGATCACTTGCGCGCCAGACCCCGAAAATTGTGTGTCCAATTGAGTCATGACTGTATCTGTGTGGAGTGTAGGAAACATCCTAAGATCAGGTCTGAAATCCTTAGAGAAACCGATCATGAGCGACAACCGCCAATGGGCCCGCGAAGCCATTCGCATTATTGAAGCGGACTTCCAGCGCAGCGCCGACACCCACCTGATCCCCTTGCCAATGCAGGGTTTGCCAGGTATCGAGTTGTATTTCAAGGATGAGTCCAGCCATCCCACCGGCAGCCTGAAACATCGGCTGGCGCGTTCGTTGTTCCTCTATGCGTTGTGCAACGGCTGGCTCAAGCCCGGTGCACCGGTGATCGAAGCCTCCAGCGGTTCCACGGCGATTTCCGAGGCGTACTTCGCCAGGCTGTTGGGCTTGCCGTTTATTGCGGTGATGCCGGCCACCACTTCCCAGGAAAAGATTGCGCAGATCGCGTTCTACGGGGGCAAGAGCCATCTGGTGCAGGATCCGACGCAGATCTACGCCGAATCCGAGCGCCTGGCGCAGGAAAGCGGTGGCCATTTCATGGACCAGTTCACCTATGCCGAACGTGCCACTGACTGGCGCGCCAACAACAACATCGCCGAATCGATCTTCCAGCAACTGCGCTTTGAGCGTTATCCGGAGCCGAGTTGGCTGATTTCCAGCCCCGGCACGGGTGGCACCACGGCGACGTTGGGGCGTTATGTGCGTTATCGCCAGCACTGCACCCGAGTGTTGTGCGCGGACGCGGAGCGTTCGGTGTTTTTCGACTACTACCTGAGCGGCGATGCCAGCCTGCGTTTGGAGTGTGGCTCGCGTATCGAGGGCATTGGTCGGCCACGGGTTGAGGCGTCGTTCCTGCCGAAAGTGATTGATGCGATGGTCAAGGTGCCGGATGCGCTGTCCCTGGCGGCTATGCATTACCTGGCGCAGCGCTTGGGGCGGCGAGTGGGCGGATCCAGCGGCACCAACCTGATCGGCGCGTTGATCGCGGCGCAGCAGATGAAAGCAGCGGGAGAGTCGGGCTCGATCGTGGCGATCTTGTGCGACGGTGGTGAGCGCTATGCCACGACCTATTACGATCAGGCCTGGCTGGCAGGGCAGGGGTATGAGTTGGAGGGTTTGATTGCGGCCGTTGCGGCGAGTGTCGAGCGGGGGCAACCGTTGCCGGAAAGCATCCTGCGCGCCAATATTTGAAACACCGCATTACCAATGTGGGAGCGGGCTTGCTCGCGAATGCGGTGTGTCAGCCAATACATCATTCGGCTGATCCACCGCATTCGCGAGCAAGCCCGCTCCCACATTTGATCTGCTGCGTTTTCAGCGCAGTGGTTAAGCCTCGATACCCAACATATCCCGCGCCAGCGCCTCGGCAATCCGAATCCCGTCGACACCCGCCGACAAAATCCCACCGGCATAACCGGCACCTTCGCCCGCCGGGAACAGGCCTTTCACGTTCAGGCTCTGCATCGACTCATTACGGGTAATCCGCAGCGGCGATGAAGTGCGGGTCTCGATCCCGGTCAGGACCGCGTCGTGCAGCGAGTAGCCCTTGATCTGCTTCTCGAACGCCGGCAACGCTTCGCGGATGGCTTCGATGGCAAACTGCGGCAACGCCAGCGCCAGGTCACCCAGGGCTACGCCGGGCTTGTAGGATGGCTCCACGGTACCGATGGCGGTGGACGGCTTGCCCGCGATGAAATCACCCACCAACTGCGCCGGTGCTTCGTAGTTGCTGCCGCCGAGGATGAACGCGTGGGATTCCAGGCGTTCCTGCAACTCGATCCCGGCCAGCGGGCCGCCCGGGTAATCCACTTCCGGGGTGATGCCCACCACGATCCCGGAGTTGGCGTTGCGCTCGTTGCGCGAGTACTGGCTCATGCCGTTGGTCACTACGCGGTTCGGCTCGGATGTCGCCGCGACCACGGTACCGCCCGGGCACATGCAGAAGCTGTACACCGAACGACCGTTCTTCGCGTGGTGCACCAGCTTGTAATCGGCGGCCCCGAGTTTCGGGTGGCCGGCGTACTTGCCCAGGCGTGCTGCGTCGATCAGCGACTGCGGGTGTTCGATACGGAAACCCACCGAGAACGGCTTGGCTTCCATGTACACGCCACGGCCATGCAGCATGCGGAAGGTATCGCGGGCGCTGTGGCCGAGGGCCAGGATTACGTGCTTGGACAGGATCTGCTCGCCGCCATCCACCACCACGCCATTCAACTGGCCGTCTTCGATCAGCACGTCGGTGACCCGCTGCTCAAAGCGCACTTCACCGCCCAGGGCGATGATCTGCTGGCGCATGTTTTCCACGACGCCGGTCAGGCGAAACGTACCGATGTGCGGCTTGCTGACGTAGAGGATTTCGTCTGGCGCACCGGCCTTGACGAACTCGTGCAGCACCTTGCGACCGTGGAATTTCGGATCCTTGATCTGGCTATAGAGCTTGCCGTCGGAGAAGGTCCCGGCGCCGCCTTCACCGAACTGCACGTTGGATTCCGGGTTCAGCACATTCTTGCGCCACAGGCCCCAGGTGTCCTTGGTGCGCTGGCGCACTTCGCGGCCGCGCTCGAGGATGATCGGCTTGAAACCCATCTGTGCCAGCAACAGCCCGGCGAAGATCCCGCACGGGCCAAAACCGACGACGATCGGCCGCTCGGTCAGGCCTTCCGGTGCATGGCCCACGACCTTGTAGCTGATGTCCGGCGCCGGGTTGACGTTGCGGTCGTCGGCGAACTTGAGCAGCAGGGCCGCCTCGCCTTTGACTTCCAGGTCGATGGTGTAGATGAAGCACAGCTCCGACGATTTCTTGCGGGCGTCGTAGCTGCGTTTGAACAGGGTGAAATCGAGCAGGTCATCACTGGCGATGCCCAGGCGTTGCACAATGGCAGGCCGCAGGTCTTCTTCGGGATGGTCGATGGGCAGCTTGAGTTCGGTGATTCGTAACATGACAGGAATCCGGTAGGCGGCGGGCAAAGAGGCCGGCTGTTTTGCAAACCGGCGATTATAAGCCCCAACAGCGGTTTC
Source organism: Pseudomonas sp. F8002 (assembly GCF_013385495.1). Classification (NCBI taxonomy): domain Bacteria; kingdom Pseudomonadati; phylum Pseudomonadota; class Gammaproteobacteria; order Pseudomonadales; family Pseudomonadaceae; genus Pseudomonas; species Pseudomonas sp. F8002. Next base: position 39,364 of record NZ_JACAPW010000040.1, read on the forward strand.
CCGTCATGCTAAAACAGCGCAGGGCGCAATCAGTCGTCTCGCGAACCGCCGAACGACGCGCAACCGCGTTGCACCTGGCCGTTGACCCGCAGCTCGGCGGACATGTGCTGCAGGCTGCCGCTGGCGCTGTCGACACAGCGTTGCGGGGCCACCCACAGTTCGATGTGCTGGTTATTCGCTTCGGTCATCAGGTTGAACCGTCCGTCGCCCGATTGCTCTTCCACATACGGCACGGCCAATGGTGGCTGGCCTTCACGCTCCAGCACCATGCCCTTGGCGGTGACATTCATCGCCCAGGCCGGTTTGTGGCCGTTGGCCCGCAGGATCATGCGCTTGAAATCCGGGTCATCGCAGGCCGAGGTCGAGCGCTCGACACGGTACACCTGTTGCAAGTCCACCGTGCCCTGGGTGCCGCTGGCGACGCCGGAGAACTTGCCACGCAGGTCGGCAAACAGTGCGCCTTGCTGGCCGGCCAGGGAGGCGGCCTCCTGCAGGATGCTGGTGCCACCAGTGTCGTTGACCACATAGTTGCGTTTGTCGTTGCAGGGCTGGAACAGCAGTTTGTCACCCTGGGCCGTCAACTCGCCCTGCATGCGGGTCATCCCGGCGAGAGAGGGCTTGGCCGGCTCGTTATCGAACATCTGGCAGGCGGCGAACAGGGGCAGCAGGGCAAACAAGGCTAGGGTACGGGCGGCACGCATTATCGGGTCTCCTGATAAGTGCCGCCACGTTACGCAGGCTGGCGGTGCATCACAAGCCCGGGACACAGGTTGAATCAACCAACGATAAACGTCTGCCCGGTCTGCAAGCCTTCCACGCTTTTCGCGTAGGCCAACGCCACGTCTGCACCCGGAGCCGGTTTGTACCCACGGAAGTACGGCGCGTAGCTGCCCATGGCTTCCAGCAGGACGGTAGGGCTGACCGAGTTGATGCGCAGGCCGCGGGGCAGTTCGATCGCAGCGGCTTTCACGAATGCATCCAGCGCGCCGTTGACCAGGGCAGCCGAAGCACCGGTACGAATCGGATCGCGGTTGAGAATGCCGCTGGTGAAGGTGAACGACGCGCCGTCATTGGCGAACTCGCGGCCAATCAGCAGCAGGTTGACCTGGCCCATCAGCTTGTCTTGCAGGCCCAGGTCAAAATCGGTTTCGCTCATGTCGCCCAGGGGCACGAAGTTGACGCTGCCGGCGGCGCAGATCAGTGCGTCGAATTTGCCGGTCTGTTCGAACAGTTTGCGGATCGAGGCGCTGTCGCTGATATCGACCTGGAAGTCGCCACTTTTGCGACCGATGCTGATCACTTCATGACGTTGGGACAGTTCTGCTTTCACCGCCGAACCCACGGTACCGCTTGCGCCAATCAACAGGATTTTCATCGTGCCTTCCTCCAGATGTGTAGGTGAGGGTTCAGTCTAGAGTGATTTTTTGCGCGGATAAGTGCACTAATAGGCAACCTTTGGTTTTCAATTGGAAACAATCCATGAGCGAAATGGATGACCTCGCCGCGTTTGCCGTGTTGATCGAAGCCGGCAGCTTTACCTTGGCGGCCCAGCAACTGGGCTGCAGCAAAGGGCAACTGTCCAAGCGCATCAGCCAGTTGGAAGCGCAGTTTTCGGTGGTGTTGTTGCATCGCACCACCCGCCGCCTGAGCCTGACGGCGGCGGGTGCGGCGCTGTTGCCGCAAGCCCAGGCGTTGGTGGTCCAGGTGGAGCGGGCACGTCAGGCATTGGCCAGGCTCAAGGATGATCTCGTCGGCCCGGTGCGTATGACGGTTCCGGTGTCCCTGGGCGAAACCTTCTTCGACGGTCTGTTGCTGGAGTTTTCCCGGGAGTACCCACAGGTGCAGATCGAGTTGGAACTCAACAACCAGTACCGGGACCTGGCGCGGGATGGCTTCGACCTGGCGGTACGTTCGGAGGTCGCCAACGACGAGCGTCTGGTCGCCAAGCCGTTGCTTGCCTGGCACGAGATGACCTGCGCCAGCCCGGCTTACCTGGAACAGCACGGCGAGCCGCTGACGCCGGCGGAACTGGTGGGCCACAACTGCCTGCTGAACAGCCACTACAGTGGTCGTGAAGAGTGGCTGTATCACCAGCAGCATGAGCTGCTGCGGGTTCGCGTATCCGGGACCTTTGCCTCCAACCATTACAACTTGTTGAAGAAGGCTGCACTGGTGGGGGCGGGCATCGCGCGCTTGCCGTCCTACGTGCTGCACGCGGAATTGGCTGACGGGCGGCTGCACTGGCTCCTGCGGGATTATCAGACTCGCAGCATGCCGATGTACCTGGTCCATCCGTATCAGGGCGGCCTGCCGCGCCGCACCCAGGTACTGGCGGATTATCTGGTGGGCTGGTTCAAGCGCAGCGGCGAGGCCCTGGATCGCCTTTAGCGCAAGCGTCGCGCAATCAGGTGATCAATGGAGAAGCAGCCCGGCCCCTTGGCCATCAACAGCAACAACAGTGCGATCCAGGTGCCGTGGGTCGGGTAGGCGTCCGGGTAGACGAACAGCTGGATGGTCAGGGTCATGCCCAGCAACGCCAACGCCGAGAACCGCGTGGCAAACCCCACCAGGATCAGCACCGGGAAAAAATGCTCGGTGAACGCGGCCATATGCGCCGCCACTTCCGCTGACAGCAGCGGCACGTGGTATTCGCTGCGAAACAGCGGCAGGGTGGACGGCGCCAAGTGCGGCCAGCCCAGTTGGAACGTGCTGCCGATCAGGTCCACGGCGAAGCCTTCGACCTTGGTCTGTCCGGATTTCCAGAACACCGCCGCGATGGAGAAGCGTGCGACGAAGGCGATCAGGCTGTAGGGGATTTTCTCGAAGAGCTGGATGATCCGTTGGATCAGCCCGGGAGCGGTGGTGTTCATGGCGATACCTTGGGTTCTATGTGCAAATGGGTGATGGCGCCGTGACCGATCAGCAGGGCCAGGCATTGGTGCAGGTCAAATTCGGCGGCCGCATCGAGGGCGTAGGCCACGGCCATTTCCAATGGCCAACCGTTGTTCAGGCTGTTGATAAACGTCGCTGAGCCGCTGTCGATGTGAAATACCTGCACGTGCAGGCCATTGCGTAGCACCAGCGCGCTTTGGGCATAGAAGGGGTCGAGGGTGGCGAGGGATTCGCCGGTCTGATGCGCCGCCCATAAAGCCACCACGGCGTAAGCCGAGTTCAGGGTGGCCAGGGATGGATGCAGTTGCAGGCGCAGTTCGCCCAGGTTCGACTGTCGTTGCAGGGTGGCGATGACCTCCTGTTGATCCAGCGGCTGTGCGTCTGCCGCGTGGTAGGCCCTCACCCGCAATCGCTCCAGGCGCGCCACGTCAGCCAGGTAAGGCACGCTGGTGGCGGGGGCGAAGCCCTGGATAAAGTCCGCCAGGTCGCCGCCGTATTCATTGATCAGAGGGCTTCTCGGCGGGAAACCCTGGACATACACACCGGCTATCGCCCGAAAAAACTCATCGCCCACCAGTTGCAGGGTGACCGGGTAGCCGGCGGCCAGCGCGTTGATCAGCGAGCTATGGACATTGTTGCGGTACACCGCAAAACGACTGGCTGGATCGGCGCCGTTACGGCTGAACACACCTTGCGGGCAGCTTTCGTCGGGCGACAGCAGGGCGCTGGCAAATACATCCTGGCGGCTCATGTACGCACCTCCAGCAAAAACCGGTCGGCCTGGCGCGCTTCAGCATGCAGCACGCTGAACGCCGGCACCTGGTTGTCGCGTTCAATCAGCGTGGCGACCGGCCCGGTGCGGGTGAGCACGTGTTGGTAGAGCTGCCACACCGCGTTGTCGATCGGCGCGCCGTGATCATCAATCAGCAAACGATCACCGAGGCTGTCGGTGTCTTCGGCAAACCCTGCCAGATGAATCTCGCCCACGGCGTGTAATGGCAAGGCCTCGATGTACTTCAGCGGGTCTTGCTGATGATTGATGCACGACACATACACATTATTCACGTCCAGCAGCAGCCCGCAGCCGGTGCGGCGGATCGCTTCGCTGATGAAGTCGGTCTCTTCCAGGGTGGAGCACTGGAACTGCAGGTAGGTCGACGGGTTCTCCAGCAACATTGGCCGCTGCAGGCGGGTTTGCACCTGGTCGATGTGTTCGCACACCCGCTTCAGGGTTTCATCGTCATACGCCAGTGGCAGCAGATCATTGAGAAACACCGGGCCGTGGCTGGACCAGGCCAGGTGTTCGGAAAAGGAGTGGGGTTGATAGCGCTCGATCAGCGTGGCCAAGCGCTCAAGGTGCTCGTCGTTCAGCGGACCTTCGCCGCCAATGGACAGGCCTACACCGTGCAGCGACAGCGGGTACTGTTCGCGGATCAAGCCCAGGTAGTGATGGAAAGGCCCGCCGGCCACCATGTAGTTTTCGGCGTGGACTTCAAAAAAACCGATGTCGGGGGCAGTCTCGAGCACTTCGCTGAAGTGCTCGTTCTTGAGCCCCAGCCCGGCCCGATGGGGGAGGCCGGGCGCCTGAGCCTGGGAGATGGTGGGAGTGAGTGAGAGCGTCATCGTCAGTACTCAGGCTGCGCAGGGATTCAGGACTTGGCGGTGAAGGCAGCTTCCTGGCCGAAGCCGGTTGGCGAGGTGGTGCTTGGGGTTTTCAGGCAGGTACCGGCCGGGACCAGTTTCCAGGCGTTGGCCTGATCCTTGACCTTCGAGGTGCCCGCGCAGGAAGTGCCGGCGCCTGCAGCGCAATCGTTCTTGCCGGCTTCGGCCACACCGAAGCATTTCTGCATGTCGTCAGCAGCGTGGGCGGTGGTGGTCAGGGCGGACAGGCTCAGGGCCGAACCCAGGGCCAGGACGAGGGTGGCGGCGGACAGCGAGCGGGTTTTGGTAGTCATGGTGTATCTCCAGCAGTGGGTTGAGTTGGCAAGCATGTTCGCCTGCTTACACCACTAGAGAAAGGGGGAAGGGATTCGTTACAAAGCCGGGGAAAATAATTTCAGGTTTCGCAAAACAAATGTGGGAGCTGGCTTGCCTGCGATGCTGACGCCTCGGTGTTTCAGTTCCACCGAGGCGATGCTATCGCAGGCAAGCCAGCTCCCACAGAGGCCGGCTTTTACTTCCAGGCGGCATCAACCGCCCAAATAAGCCTCACGTACTTTCGGATCGGTCAGCAGTTGTTCGCCGCTGCCCTGCATCACCACGCGGCCGTTTTCCAGCACATAGGCGCGGTCGGCAATCTTCAGCGCCTGGTTGGCGTTCTGCTCCACCAGGAACACCGTCACACCGTCCTTGCGCAGCTGTTCGATGATGTCGAAGATCTGCTGGATGATGATCGGCGCCAACCCCAGGGACGGTTCGTCCAGCAACAACAGCTTGGGCTTGCTCATCAGCGCGCGGCCGATGGCGAGCATTTGCTGTTCGCCGCCGGACATGGTGCCGCCGCGCTGGCTGAAGCGTTCCTTGAGCCGCGGGAACAGGTGCAGCACCTTGTCCATCTGCTCCTGGTAATCGCCCTTGTCGGTGAAGAACCCGCCCATGGCGAGGTTCTCTTCCACGGTCAGGCGGGCAAATACCCGGCGGCCTTCCGGAACCACGGCAATGCTCTTGCGCATGATCTCGGAGGAGGCCTGGCCCACCAGCTCCTCACCCATGTAGCGGATGCTGCCGCTGTGAGCCTGGGGCGAACCGCACAAGGTCATCAGCAGCGTGGATTTACCGGCACCGTTGGCGCCGATCAGGGTGACGATTTCGCCCTGGCGCACTTCCACGTTGACGCTGTGCAGCGCCTGGATCTTGCCGTAGAAAGTGGAAACGTTTTCGAATTGCAGCATTTTACGCTTCCCCCAAATAGGCTTTGATCACTTCCGGGTTGTCGCGGATCTGCTCCGGCGTACCGTCGGCCAGTGGCGTGCCCTGGTTGATCACGACGATATGGTCGGAAATGCTCATGACCAGTTTCATGTCGTGTTCGATCAGCAGCACGGTGGCGTTGTTTTCTTCACGCAGCACACTGATCAGCGCCTTGAGGTCTTCTGTTTCCTTCGGGTTCAAGCCGGCGGCCGGTTCGTCGAGCATGAGGATCCGCGGACGGGTCATCATGCAGCGGGCGATTTCCAGGCGCCGTTGCTGACCGTAGGCCAGGGTGCCGGCAGGACGGTTGGCAAACTCGGTGAGGTTGACCTTGTCCAGCCAGTACGCGGCATATTCCATGGCCTCGCGCTCGCTCTTGCGGAACGACGGCGTCTTGAACAGGCCGGCAAAGAAGTTGGTGTTCAGGTGGCGATGCTGGGCGATCAACAGGTTCTCGACCGCCGTCATGTCCTTGAACAACCGCACGTTCTGGAAGGTGCGCACCACGCCCTTGCGGGCGATCTCGTGGCCGGCCAGGCCCTGGATCGGCTGGCCGTCCAGCAGGATGGTGCCGCCAGCCGGCTTGTAGAAGCCGGTCAGGCAGTTGAACACCGTGGTCTTGCCGGCGCCGTTGGGGCCGATCAGGGCCACGACTTGTTTCTCTTGCACGGTCAGGGCCACGCCGTTGACCGCCAGCAAACCGCCGAAGCGCATGCTCAAGTTTTCGACTTTCAGGATCTCGCGGCTCATTTGCGCAGCTCCATGTGGGGACGTTGCATGGGCAGCAGGCCTTGAGGTCGCCAGATCATCATCAGCACCATCATGGCGCCGAACATCAACATGCGGTATTCGCTGAATTCACGCATCATTTCCGGCAGCAGGATCATCACGATCGCCGCGAGGATCACGCCGAGCTGCGAGCCCATGCCGCCCAGTACCACGATGGCGAGGATGATTGCCGACTCGATGAAGGTGAACGACTCCGGGGTCACCAGGCCTTGGCGCGCGGCGAAGAAGCTGCCGGCAAAACCGGCGAAGGTCGCCCCGAGGGTGAATGCCGAAAGCTTGATGACTGTCGGGTTCATGCCTAACGCACGGCAGGCGATTTCATCTTCGCGCAGCGCTTCCCACGCACGGCCGATCGGCATGCGCAGCAGGCGGTTGATCACGAACAGCGCCGCCAGTGCCAGCAGCAGGGCCACCAGGTACAGGAACACCACTTTGCTCACCGGGTTGTAGTCGATCCCGAAGTACTCGTGGAACGTCTGCATGCCTTCGGCCGCGGTGCGGTCGAACGTCAGCCCGAAGAACGTTGGCTTGGGAATGCTGCTGATGCCGTTGGGGCCGCCGGTGATATCGGTGAGGTTACGCAGGAACAGACGGATGATTTCACCGAAGCCCAGGGTCACGATCGCCAGGTAGTCACCGCGCAAGCGCAGTACCGGGAAGCCCAGCAGGAAGCCAAATGTGGCTGCCGCCATGCCGGCCAGTGGCAGGCAGATCCAGAAGCCCCAACCCAGGTAATGCGAGAGCAGCGCGTAGGTGTAGGCACCCACCGCGTAGAAGCCCACATAGCCCAGGTCGAGCAGGCCGGCCAGACCCACCACAATGTTCAGGCCCAGGCCCAGCAACACGTAGATCAGGATCAGCGTCGCGATATCCACCGCACCACGGGAACCGAAGAACGGCCAGATCAACGCAGCCACGATCAGCCCGATGATGATGTAGCGCTGGGTGCGCGGCAGGGTCAGGAACTGGCTGACCTTGGGCGATACCAACGGGCCACGGTTGGACTTGAGGAGCGCACCGACCTGTTGGGTGAACAGCACGCGCAGGAACATCAGCACCGAGCACAGGGCAATGATGGTCAACGTCACGGGACCGGTGCCATGCACTTCAAGGTTGATCCCGACAATGCTCAACTTGAGCCCGAGTACCGGGAAGGCCACGGCCCAGACCAGCAAGGCGCTGAAAAACGCCGATTTAAGATATCTGCTCATACTTTCTCAACCTCCGGACGGCCCAGAATGCCGGTCGGCCGGAACAACAGCACCAGAACCAATAGACCGAATGCCACCACGTCCTTGTACTGGTCGCCGAACACATCGGCGCCAAAGGCTTCAGCCACCCCCAGCACCAGCCCGCCGAGCATCGCGCCCGGAATGCTGCCGATGCCGCCCAATACCGCCGCAGTGAAGGCCTTGAGGCCCACCAGGAAGCCGGCGTTGGGGTTGATCACGCCGTACTGCATGCTCAGCAACACGGCAGCGATAGCCGCCAGTGCGGCACCGATGACGAAGGTCAGGGCGATGATGTTGTTGGTGTTGATGCCCAACAGGTTGGCCATCTTGATGTCTTCGGCGCAGGCCCGGCAGGCGCGCCCCAGACGGGAGCGGGAGATGAACAGGGTCAGGCCAAGCATCGCCACCAGGGTGACGACGAAGACCAGGACCTGCATGTAGGAAATCAGCACTTCTTGTGCGCCGCCTGGGCCGAAGGAGAAGTTCCCCGGGATCAGGTTGGGAATGGATTTGTCCTTGGAATCCTGGGACAGCAATACGGTGTTCTGCAGGAAAATCGACATGCCGATCGCAGAGATCAGCGGGATCAAGCGGTTGCTGCCACGCAAGGGGCGGTACGCAACGCGTTCGATACTGTAGCCATAGGCACTGGTTACGACGATGGACGCCAGGAACGCAGCGGTCATCAACAGCGGCAGGGAATGGATACCCAGCATGGCCAGCCCGGCAAGGGCGATGAAGGCCACGTAGGAACCAATCATGTACACCTCGCCATGGGCGAAGTTAATCATTCCAATGATGCCGTAAACCATTGTGTAGCCAATGGCTATCAAGGCATAGGTGCTGCCAACGGTCATGCCGTTAACCAGCGTTTGGAAAAAATGATAGATCTCAGGCATTACAGCGCTCCTAAAAACCCGATACGCATTTCACTGGTGGAGTCAATTTCCGGCTCGGTGCCCTGTTCTGTGATCAGGTTGCACAAAGCGTTTGCCAGCGAACCGCTGGTGACGGTTTTAAGATTTTCAGGTGAGCCAGCGCCCGGATCGCGGGTGACAGGCCCATAAACCTCGTAAAACAAAGCCCACTGCTTGCACAGTGGGCTTGTTGACCAGTAACGCCTGGCTTACTGAGGGGAAACTTCGGTTTTTGGTTTGCCGAAGTGCCATTCGTAGACCACGAACTTGAAGTCCTTCAGGTCGCCCTTGGCGTCGAAGCTCAGGTCGCCGGTCGGGGTCTTGAAGGTACCGGCGTGGATAGCCGCTGCCACCTTGGCGGTGTCTTCGCTCTTCGCGGCAGCGATACCGCCGGCGATCACTTCAACAGCCGAGTAGGCCGGGAACACGAACGGGCCGCTTGGGTCTTTCTTGTCTGCTACGAGAGCATCAACGATGGCTTTGTTTGCAGGGTCTGCGTCGAAGGATTTCGGCAGGGTAACCAGCAGGCCTTCGGAAGCGTCCTGGGCGATTTGCGAGATGGAGTCGTTGCCGACGCCTTCAGGGCCCATGAACTTGGCGTTCACGCCTTTTTCCTTGGCTTGGCGCAGGATCAGGCCCAGCTCAGGGTGGTAGCCGCCGTAGTAGACGAAGTCGACGTTGGCTTGCTTGAGCTTCTGCATCAGCGAACCGAAGTCTTTGTCGCCAGCGTTGATGCCTTCGAAGAGGGCAACTTTCACGCCTTTCTTCTCGAGGGTTTGTTTAACGGCGGTGGCGATGCCTTCACCGTATTGCTGTTTGTCGTGGATAACGGCTACGACTTTCGGCTTCACGTGGTCGGCGATGTAGTTACCGGCGGCAGGGCCCTGGGCGCTGTCCAGGCCGATGGTGCGGAAGACCAGTTTGTAGCCACGGGACGTGATTTCCGGGCTGGTGGCAGCCGGGGTGATCATGATCACGCCTTCGTCTTCGTAGATGTCGGATGCTGGCTGAGTGGAGCTGGAGCAAAGGTGACCGACCACGAACTTGACGCCGTCGTTGACCACTTTGTTGGCTACGGCCACGGCTTGTTTTGGATCGCAAGCGTCGTCGTATTCCTTGGCTTCGAGCATTTTGCCATCTACGCCGCCCTTGGCGTTGATGTCGGCGATGGCCTGCTTGGCACCCATGAACTGCATGTCGCCGTACTGGGTCACAGGGCCGGTTTTAGGGCCGGCAATACCGATCTTGATGGTGTCAGCTGCGAACGAATGGCTGGCAACCCCGGCCAGGACCATAGCGGCAAACAGTTTGGAAATCTGCTTAGTAGCCTTATTCATAGTGCTCCACTCTTACTGTTGTATTTTTTATAGTTCTAGCGGCCTTGTGAGCTGCAGAACCGGATCAGATATCTCGGATATCCCCCGGCAGCGGCCTGGCAACTGTACCGGTACAGTGTAGAGCGCCGGTTGATCGCTTGAAAAGCTGGCTGCTGGGGGCAAAACCCGGGTATGTCGCTTAAATGAAAGAAAAAGACAGAATTGCGGCGGGGTGATGCCAGAGTTTCGGGCAATCCTTGGCTTTCCTGACACTTTCGTTCGGTGCCTCATTTGCAACTGGGTTTTTCTGCCTGGGGCTCGACGGTATGATTGCGCCGATTTTTTCTTCAGGTGAACTCCCATGACGCAAGAACCTAGCACCCTCTATGCCAAGCTGCTTGGTGAAACTGCCGAAATTTCCTGGAAGGAGCTTGAGCCGTTCTTTGCCAAGGGTGCCCTATTGTGGGTCGACGCCGGGCTGGATTTGATCGAGGCCGCCGAGGGCATGGCTGAGGATAACCGTGAGAAAGTCGCTGCCTGGCTGGCTGCGGGGAGTCTTGGCGAGGTGTCTGCGACGCGGGCATTGGACCTGGTTGAGCGGGACCCGAGTTTGTGGGCGGTGGTGGTTTCGCCGTGGATTCTGATCCAGGAAAGGGCAGTGTAGGAAATGCATGCGCGAAAAAGGTGCGTGATTTTTCCGAGTTTAAGTGTGTAGGCGGGTAACTGCATTTGCGGTGATGGCACCTTGCCGTAGAGAAAGGTCACAGGCGGGGGTTACGTGCGCGTCATGGGAACAGTTTTGGTAGCGGCGGAGTGCGGGGGGAATTGTTTCTGGGTGTGAGTTTTTTTTGAGTACATATCCGTTATTTAGGTAACGGCTACTTAGGGTTCCGCTCTTACAGCGGGTCACTTTTGGCAAACGCCCCAAAAGTAACCAAAAGGTCTTTGCCCCACCACTCGGTGCCTCGCC
>NZ_JACAPW010000040.1:50491-50686 GCF_013385495.1 Pseudomonas sp. F8002
CCGCAGATCAAGATCAAAAGCACGCAGCCTCGCTGGCGCTCGACAGCTGCTACGGGCGGGGTGGCGCTGCTTTTCTGTGGGAGCTGGCTTGCCTGCGATGGCATCACCTCGGTATGTCTGAAAGACCGAGTTGTCTGCATCGCAGGCAAGCCAGCTCCCACATTTGACCGTGTCCGCTTTAGCTTTTGATTTTGC
>NZ_JACAPW010000041.1:0-230329 GCF_013385495.1 Pseudomonas sp. F8002
CTTAATTCAGCTTTTCTATCAAATAGGCATTTCTGGCTAAAAACTGACCAACTTCCCTCTATATAGAGAGCCTCAACAACCCTCTATATAGAAGAGAAGCTTCAGATGATCCCGGCCTCCCTCAAAGCCGACACATTCGCTGGCGTCAAACCCAGCACTTGCTGCAGCACCTGATGGGTATGCTCACCCAACAGCGGAGGTGCGCTGCGGTATTCAACAGGCGTCTTGGACAGGCGCATAGGACTTGCCACCTGGGGCACAGTACCAGCCAACGCATGAGGCAACTGCATCGCCAACCCGCGCGCTTTTACCTGAGGATCGGCAAACACCTGCGCCAGGTCATTGATCGGGCCGCAAGGCACACCTACTCGCTCCAGCTGAGCTACCCATTCAGCCGTGCTCTTGAACACGGTAGCCTGACGGATCAACGGAATCAGCACCGCCCTGTTGGCCACTCGCAGCTTATTAGTTGCAAACCTAGGATCATCCGCCCACTGGGGCTGCCCAGCCACTTCGGCAAATTTGCGGAACTGCCCATCATTACCCACAGTAAGAATGAAATCGCCATCCGCCGTAGGAAAATCCTGATAGGGAACGATATTCGGATGAGCGTTACCCAGACGCCTTGGAGAGACGCCCGTCGTCAGGTAGTTCATCGCCTGATTAGCCAGACAAGCCACCTGCACATCCAGCAACGCCATATCGATATGCTGGCCGCCACCATCATGATCCCGGTGAGCCATGGCCGCCAGGATCGCAACTGTCGAGTAAAGCCCCGTAAGAATATCCGTCAGCGCCACGCCAACCTTAACCGGCCCGGCGCCGTCTTCACCCTCCGGGCGGCCAGTCAGGCTCATCAGCCCGCCAAGCCCCTGGATCATGAAGTCGTAGCCCGCCCGCGTCGCATAGGGCCCGGTTTGACCAAACCCGGTAATCGAGCAGTAGATCAACTCCGGATTGATCTCCTTGAGCGACTCATAGTCCAACCCATAGGCCGCCAAGCCGCCTACCTTGAAGTTCTCGATCAGGATGTCGGACTTCGCCGCCAGGTCACGCACCAGTTTCTGGCCCTCCGGCCGCGTGAAGTCGATCGTCACCGATTCCTTGTTGCGATTGGCAGACAGGTAATACGCCGCCTCAGTGGTGTTTTCCCCATACGCATCCTTGAGGAAGGGTGGCCCCCAGGCACGAGTGTCGTCGCCATTCCCGGGCCGCTCGACCTTGATCACTTCAGCGCCAAGGTCTGCAAGTATCTGCCCGGCCCAAGGGCCCGCCAGCACTCGCGACAAATCCAGTACCCGCAGGTGCGAAAGCGCGCCCATGGTCGTTCTCCTATTAATAGAACGCCTGAATACCGGTTTGCGCTCGCCCCAGGATCAATGCATGCACGTCGTGAGTACCCTCATAGGTATTCACCACTTCAAGGTTGACCAGGTGGCGGGCAATGCCGAACTCATCCGAGATGCCGTTACCACCGAGCATGTCACGCGCCATCCGGGCAATGTCGAGCGACTTGCCACACGAGTTACGCTTCATGATCGAGGTGATTTCCACAGCCGCAGTGCCCTCATCCTTCATACGACCCAACCGCAGGCATCCTTGCAGCGCCAGGGTGATTTCAGTCTGCATGTCTGCAAGCTTCTTCTGGATCAGTTGAGTGGCCGCCAAAGGCCGCCCGAACTGCTGGCGATCAAGGGTGTACTGACGCGCGGTATGCCAGCAGAACTCCGCGGCCCCCAAGGCACCCCACGAGATCCCGTAGCGTGCCGAGTTAAGGCAAGTGAACGGTCCTTTCAGGCCACGCACATCCGGGAAGATGTTCTCTTCAGGAACAAACACGTTATCCATGACGATTTCACCGGTGATCGAGGCGCGCAATCCGACCTTGCCGTGGATCGCCGGAGCACTCAGGCCTTTCCAACCCTTTTCCAGAACGAAGCCGCGAATGTCGCCCGCATCGTCCTTGCCCCACACCACGAACACATCCGCAATCGGGCTGTTGGTAATCCACATCTTGCTGCCAGTGAGGCTGTAGCCGCCATCCACTTTGCGCGCGCGGGTAATCATCGCGCCCGGGTCGGAACCATGGTTAGGCTCGGTCAGGCCAAAGCAGCCAATCCATTCACCAGAGGCCAGCTTCGGCAGGTATTTCTGCTTTTGCGCTTCGGTACCGAATTCATTGATAGGCACCATCACCAGTGAGGACTGCACACTCATCATCGAACGGTAGCCAGAGTCCACACGCTCTACTTCACGAGCGATCAGGCCATAGCTGACGTAGTTCAATCCACTGCCACCGTACTGCTCTGGAATCATCGCCCCCAGCAGGCCGGTCTCACCCATTTCGCGGAAGATCGCAGGGTCAGTCTTTTCATGGCGGAAGGCTTCGAGAACACGGGGCGCCAGCTTGTCCTGGGCGAACTGTTGGGCACTGTCGCGCACCATGCGTTCTTCTTCGGTGAGCTGTGAATCCAGCAGCAGTGGATCGATCCAGTTGAAGCTTGCCTTACCGCCCATGAGTGAGTCCTCGCGAAGTAAATCAAAAGTCGTGCATGGAGCCTAGGCCGGGCAGGCGAGGAGGGCAAACGAGGATTTTGCATAGCCTTGTGCTAATTTCTCACTCCGTAACATTCAAAAGCGGCATAGATGCTCTTTACTTGTGAGGTCACGGTACATGCGCAGAAAGATTCCCAGCACCACAGCGCTGGTCAGTTTCGAGGCTGCAGCCCGCCACGAGAGCTTTACCAAGGCGGCACAGGAGCTTTCGATCACCCAGGGCGCAATCTGCCGACAAATCGCCAGTCTTGAGGAGTTTTTAAGTGTCGAGCTGTTTCGACGCTCGCGCCGGGGCGTGAAACTGACAGAAGCAGGGCTTTCCTACAGTCGCCGGGTGGCTACGCAACTTGACGCCGTGGAACGCGACACCCTTTCGATCATGGGACAGCAGGGCACCAACGTTATTGAACTGGCGGTGGTCCCGACCTTCGGCACCCAATGGCTGATCCCGCGCCTCAAGGACTTTCAGCACCAGCATCCCGAAGTCACCGTCAACCTGACCAACCGCACACGGCCTTTCCTGTTCGCCGATACCGAATTCGACGCGGCAATCTACTTTGGCGATGCCGACTGGTCCGGTACCGAATCCCACAAACTGATGGGAGAAAACCCGCTCCCGGTATGCAGCCCGCGCTTGCTGGACGGTCGCACGCACTTCACTGCACACGAAATCGCCGAACTGCCCCTGCTGCAACAAACCACTCGACCCTATGCCTGGCGCCAGTGGTTCAACGCGCAACAGCTGGACATACCCCGCGACATGACAGGCCCGCGTTACGAGCTATTCTCCATGTTGTCCCAGGCAGCCATGCACGATATGGGCATTGCACTGATACCGCCGTTCCTTATTCAAAGGGAACTGAGCGATGGGCACTTGGTGATTGCCAGCCCTCAGGTACTGGCGAGCTCAAAGGCTTACTACCTGATGATTCCAGAGAGAAAGGTCGAATCAGCTTCTCTGCATGCGTTCAGGGACTGGCTGATTGATCAGTCGCATCGTTACAACCCCAACAGCTAAAGGGTCTTCGTCAATTTATTAACTTTGTAGTCAACAAAATAAAATACCTACATATGTATATATATGTCGCAATTTAGAAGACCGCATCTTTTGACCCTGAAATGGCCTTTAAGCCATGTAGGTATTGGCCTGTAGCCATAAAATTGCAGCGATGCCCAAGCATTCACGTCGGCGATGGAGAAGCGCTGATATTTCGGTAAAAACTCTTTAATCTCCTGTATTTAAACGACTTTAATCTATCCATTGCGTCAATCGGTCACGGGGTGACTTGTAGTTAATTTTTCGTCACCCGTCATAATCTCTTGAAGGCCGTAAAGTTCGCCTGCAAAATGCCGCGCCCCGCTGTATTTCAGCGGGATCGTGCTGATCGGCCGCCCAGATTCGCCTGTCGTGGCGCACTGGCCTTTTACAAAAATCAAAGCAAAAAGATCATGCAGGAGATTTGACGTGCACATTGGTGTTCCTCTCGAAACCCAGACCGGTGAAACGCGGGTGGCTGCCACCCCGGAAACCATCAAGAAGCTGATCGGCCAGGGCCACAAGGTCACTGTGCAAAGCGGGGCAGGCATCAATGCCAGTGTCGTCGACAGTGCCTATGAAGCGGCAGGCGCAACCATTGGCAACGCCAGTGATGCATTCGGCGCCGAGCTGATCCTCAAGGTAGTCGCCCCCAATGACAGCGAACTGACGCTGATCAAAAGCGGCGCAGTGCTGGTGGGCATGCTCAATCCGTTCAGCAACGAAACCATCACTCGACTGGCCGAGCATGGCATCACGGCCTTTGCCCTTGAGGCCGCGCCGCGCACCTCCCGCGCACAGAGCCTGGATGTGCTTTCTTCCCAGGCAAACATTGCCGGCTACAAGGCTGTACTGCTCGCCGCCCATCACTACCCACGCTTCATGCCAATGCTGATGACCGCCGCCGGTACGGTGAAAGCCGCTCGCGTGCTGATTCTTGGAGCTGGTGTAGCAGGGCTGCAGGCGATCGCTACCGCGAAACGCCTGGGTGCGGTCATCGAAGCGTCCGACGTGCGTCCGGCGGTAAAGGAACAGATCGAATCCCTGGGCGCCAAGTTCGTCGACGTGCCATACGAAACTGATGAAGAACGTGAATGCGCGGTTGGCGTGGGCGGTTACGCGCGCCCAATGCCAACAAGCTGGATGCAGCGCCAGGCCCTGGCCGTGCATGAACGTGCCAAGCAAGCCGACATCGTCATCACCACCGCATTGATTCCGGGTCGCAAGGCACCGACCCTGCTCAGCGCCGAGACCGTCGCTCAGATGAAGCCAGGCTCGGTGGTCATCGACCTCGCCGCAGCCCAGGGCGGCAACTGCCCGCTGACCGTGGCAGACCAGGTGGTCGTGGAAAACGGTGTGACCATCTGCGGCCCGACCAACCTGGCCGGCGCCGTCGCCGCC
The DNA here is from genome assembly GCF_013385495.1 of Pseudomonas sp. F8002. Classification (NCBI taxonomy): domain Bacteria; kingdom Pseudomonadati; phylum Pseudomonadota; class Gammaproteobacteria; order Pseudomonadales; family Pseudomonadaceae; genus Pseudomonas; species Pseudomonas sp. F8002. The sequence continues at coordinate 4,994 of NZ_JACAPW010000041.1, forward strand.
GATGCCTCGGCGCTGTACGCACGCAACCTGCTGGACTTCCTGAAGCTGGTCTTCACCAAGGAAGGGCAGTTTGAAATCAACCTCGAAGACGACATCGTCGCCGCGTGCCTGATGTGCCGCGACGGCCAAGTCATCCGCAAAAACGCCTAAGCAGGGATTCAGACGATGGAAGAGCTTATTTCCCCCGGTATCTACAACCTGATCATCTTCGTGCTGGCGATTTATGTCGGTTATCACGTGGTCTGGAACGTCACCCCGGCCCTGCACACCCCGCTGATGGCCGTGACCAACGCAATTTCGGCGATCGTGATCGTCGGCGCCATGCTGGCAGCCGCACTCACCGTGACACCGCTGGGCAAGACCATGGGCACCCTGGCCGTAGCCCTCGCGGCGGTCAACGTGTTCGGTGGCTTCCTGGTTACCCGCAGGATGCTTGAGATGTTCAAGAAGAAAGCCCCGAAAGCAAAAGAAGAGGCGCCATCGTCATGAGCATGAATCTGGTCACGACGCTCTACCTGATCGCGTCGATCTGCTTTATCCAGGCCCTTAAAGGCCTGTCACACCCGACGACGTCCCGGCGCGGCAACCTGTTCGGCATGCTCGGCATGGCGCTGGCAGTGCTCACCACCGTGGGCCTCATCTATAAGCTCGGCGCCGAGCTGGCCACTGCCGGAATTGGCTACGTCATCGTTGGCCTGCTGGTCGGCGGCACCGCCGGCTCGATCATGGCCAAGCGCGTGGAAATGACCAAGATGCCGGAGCTGGTGGCGTTCATGCACAGCATGATCGGCCTGGCTGCAGTGTTTATCGCCATCGCCGCAGTCGTGGAACCACAGTCGCTGGGTATCGTGAAACACCTGGGGGATTCGATCCCCGCCGGTAACCGCCTGGAGTTGTTCCTCGGTGCAGCCATCGGTGCAATTACGTTCTCCGGCTCGGTCATCGCCTTCGGCAAGCTGTCGGGTAAGTACAAGTTCCGCCTGTTTCAGGGCGCACCGGTACAGTTCGGCGGTCAGCACAAGCTGAACCTGGTGCTGGGGCTGTTGACGCTGGGCCTGGGCCTGGCCTTCATGTTCACCGGCAACCTCAGCGCCTTCGCATTGATGCTGGCCCTGGCGTTCGTGCTGGGCGTGCTGATCATTATCCCGATTGGCGGCGCGGACATGCCGGTGGTCGTCTCGATGCTCAACAGCTACTCCGGCTGGGCTGCGGCGGGGATCGGCTTCTCGCTGAACAACTCGATGCTGATCATCGCCGGTTCGCTGGTGGGTTCAAGCGGTGCGATCCTGTCGTACATCATGTGCAAGGCGATGAACCGCTCCTTCTTTAATGTATTGCTCGGCGGTTTCGGCAACACGGCAGACGCCGCCGGCCCGGCCGGCTCGAAAGAAGCGCGCCCGGTGAAATCCGGCTCGGCTGACGATGCAACCTTCCTGCTGACCAACGCCGACACCGTAATCATCGTACCGGGCTACGGCCTGGCGGTGGCACGGGCACAACATGCGCTGAAAGAGCTGACCGAGAAGCTGACCCACCGCGGCGTGACCGTGAAGTACGCGATCCACCCGGTTGCAGGCCGTATGCCTGGTCACATGAACGTATTGCTGGCCGAGGCAGAAGTGCCTTACGACCAGGTATTCGAGATGGAAGACATCAACTCCGAGTTCGGCCAGGCCGACGTGGTGCTGGTGCTAGGCGCCAACGACGTGGTCAACCCGGCCGCCAAGAACGATCCCAAGTCCCCCATCGCGGGCATGCCGATCCTCGAAGCGTTCAAGGCCAAGACCATCATCGTCAACAAGCGCTCGATGGCCAGCGGCTATGCCGGCCTGGACAACGAACTGTTCTACCTGGACAAGACCATGATGGTCTTCGGCGACGCCAAGAAGGTCATCGAAGACATGGTCAAGGCCGTCGAATAAACACTGCGCCAGCGCAATACCCAAAACCCTGGCCTTTAGTAGGCTGGGGTTTTTTATTGCCGGTAAAAACCGACAAAAGGCTCTAAATCGCTGCCTGGCATTCGACCATGGTAGCGGGACGAAATTTTTTGAAATCACTAGACTGCGCATCTTGCTTCCGTAGCCCGAGATAACAATCCATGTACCGTGATCGTATCCGCTTGCCTTCGTTGTTGAACAAGGTCATGAGCGCGGCTGACGCTGCCGCACTGATCCAGGACGGCATGACCGTCGGCATGAGCGGCTTCACCCGCGCCGGTGAGGCCAAGGCCGTGCCCCACGCCTTGGCCGAACGCGCCAAGACATCACCGCTGAAAATTACCCTGATGACCGGCGCCAGCCTGGGCAACGACCTGGACAAGCAACTGACCGAAGCCGGTGTACTGTCGCGACGCATGCCATTCCAGGTAGATAGCACCCTGCGCAAGGCGATCAACGCCGGCGAGGTGATGTTTATCGACCAGCATTTGTCGGAAACCGTCGAGCAGCTGCGCAACAATCAGCTCAAGCTACCGGACATCGCGGTGATCGAAGCCGTAGCGATCACCGAGCAAGGCCACATTGTGCCAACCACTTCCGTGGGCAACTCCGCCAGTTTCGCGATTTTCGCCAAGCAGGTGATCGTCGAGATCAACATGGCGCATAACCCGAACCTGGAAGGCCTGCACGACATCTATATCCCGAGCTATCGCCCGACCCGCACGCCAATTCCGCTGGTGGCCGTGGACGACCGTATCGGCAGCACCGCGATTCCGATTCCGCCGGAGAAGATCGTCGCGATCGTCATCACCAATCAGGCGGATTCGGCCTCCACCGTGACGCCGCCCGACAGCGACACCCAGTCGATCGCCAATCACCTGATCAACTTCCTTAGAGAAGAAGTCGACGCCGGACGCATGACCAACAAGCTCGGCCCACTGCAGGCAGGCATCGGCAACATTGCCAATGCGGTGATGTGCGGTTTGATCGAGTCGCCCTTCGAAGACCTGACGATGTATTCGGAAGTCCTCCAGGATTCCACATTCGACCTGATCGACGCAGGCAAGCTGAGCTTTGCCTCAGGCAGTTCGATCACATTGTCGGAACGGCGCAACGCCGACGTGTTCGGCAACCTGGAGCGCTACAAAGACAAATTGGTGCTGCGGCCCCAGGAAATCTCCAATCACCCGGAAGTGGTGCGGCGCCTGGGCATCATCGGCATTAACACCGCGCTGGAGTTCGACATCTATGGCAACGTCAACTCCACCCACGTCTGCGGCACCCGGATGATGAACGGAATTGGCGGCTCGGGCGACTTTGCGCGCAACGCGCACCTGGCGATCTTTGTCACCAAGTCGATTGCCAAGGCCGGCGCGATTTCCAGCGTGGTGCCAATGGTCAGCCATGTGGACCATACCGAGCATGACGTCGACATCCTCGTGACCGAGGTCGGCCTGGCGGACCTGCGGGGCCTGGCGCCGCGGGAGCGGGCTCGGGTCATCATCGACAACTGTGTGCACCCGGCGTACCGCGATGCCCTGAACACCTACTTCACCCAAGCCTGTGTGCTGGGCGGGCACACCCCGCATATCCTGCGAGAAGCACTGAGTTGGCACATCAACCTGGAAGAAACCGGGCATATGCTGAAGGCGTGATTGATACAGATTCGGGCTGATGCAAACACAGTTTCATCAGCCCGAGCTTCCGAGCCCAACTTTTATAAAAAACTGTACTGCTGTACCGGTCATTTCCTACCGAAATATCCTACCTCGAACTCCATAAACGCCTAAAACGCACCATAAAAGTGCCGACAGGTACAGTTGCCCCAATTTCGTACAGTACAGCCCCTATAAACAGTTAACTGGCCCCTCACAATACAGGTGAACTGTATCTAGAGAGTCTTGCGCGGGAGGAGGATCATTGGCACCAGTTAAACCACTACCTAATCCCGCCACAAGCGGAAGGATGTCATCATGGAACGTACACTCAGTTCCGATCTGTTCTTCGAAGAAAAAGCTGTAAACACCCAGGCTTCCCTGCCTCTGCGCGTTCTCGCCAACCTGATGTTGTGGCAGCGCCGCATCTCCAGCCGCCATCAACTGGCTCGTCTGGATTCGCGTCTGCTGGCTGACGCCGGTATCAGCGAAGCACAACGCTACGAAGAGCTGAGCAAGCCGTTCTGGCGCTAATTAGCGTCCGCTGGCCCTGACCCACCGGGTCCACCGCCAGCACTCCGAATTGTTAAAGCAGAACCCGCCCCGGGTAACCGGCGGCGGGTTCTGCTGTTTCTGGGGTTTGGATTTTCAATGGCGAAAACAGTCGGCTTTCTACAGACCGATACAGTTTAAAAAACATAACAATTAAGCAGTACAATTTAACCCGCGTGTATCTGTACCGGTAGCACCCTCCAGCCCAAGATGTGTTCCAGGACCTCATGAAAGGCGCGCGTCATGAATACCAAAAACCAGCAACACCCTCGGTTGATACAGCTACTCAAGCGCACCGCTGCAGCACTCGTCTGCTGGGGGCAACGGGCCCGCACACGCAGGCTGCTGGCTCAACTGGATCCGCGGGAATTGTCCGATGCGGGTATCAGTCACGGCGACCGGGCATCTGAGCTGGCCAAATCGTTCTGGCGCGAGTAATCACCGCAGGAAGCTATCCGAACAGATAAGCGGCGGCTAATATCCGGCTACCACGTGGCGAACCCTGTAGAACGGGCGTCTGATGCCCATGGTCTCGCTGCTCAAGCAGTAGCTTTGTGCCACCCTTTCGTTCATTTACAGGAGTCACCCCATGTCCCGTCTTCACCTGCTGAGCGCTGCAGCCCTGCTGGCCCTGGCTGCCAATGCCAACGCCTCCAGCCTGATCGTGACCACGGATTCGATCGTCGGCGCACTGAAAGCCACCTCAGACGCCACCTCCGATGCCACTTCCTCCCTGCGTGACAACAAGGTCGTACGTGCCGCCCGTGACGACGCCGCCAGCTTCGTTGCCAGCGAAGGCGCCATCCGTGGCGTAAAACTGGAAAGCGCCCTGGCCCAGATCCGCCAACAGGCTCCACAACTGAATACCGCGACTGACACGCAACTGGCCCAGGCGATCCTGGCCATCTGACCGCAGGTGGGATAAAGGGGGCGCCAGGCGCTCCCCGAACCCTCCGCACTGGCTCTCGCCCGGGCATTGCGCTAGCCTTGGCGCTCGTTTTCAGTTGTCGAGTCCCATGGCTTTTTCATACCGCCTGTTGATCGCTCCCGTAGTGTTTTGCACCTGCTGGTCCACGCAAGCTCCGGCCTTTGACCTGTCCACCCAGAGCCTCGTTGTCAGTGCGTATGCCACCAGCAAAGTGACCTCCGCACCGTTCGACCATAAACTGATACTGGCCGCCCAGGATGACGCTGCCGCTTTCATTGCCACTGACGGCCAATGGCGGGGAGCCCGACTGGAATCAGCGCTGGATTATCTGCGCCGTACCCAGCCAAAACTTAACGCCAGTGACCTTGAACTGGCGCAAGCAATTCTCGTCCAATAATCATCTTTGTATTTCGGAGTCATTCCATGCGTAGCCCGCTGATCGCCGCCGCTCTCGGCCTGCTGTTGTTGGCCGGTGTTGCCCAGGCACAAACCCTGAAGGCCACCAGTAACATCATCGTCCGAGCCTCGGCCCGTACCATCGATTTCACCTCGGACACCACCACGTCCATCCGCGACTCCAAAGTCGTACGCGAAGCCCACGACGATGCCGCCAGTTTCGTCGCCAGCAATGGCGAGATTCGTGGCGCTCAACTGGAAGCCGCCTTCGACACCCTGCGAACCCGCGTGCCGGAAGCCCGCGACGCCAGCGACCAGGTTCTCGCCGAAGCTATCCTCTCTCTGTGAGGCGCGTTGCCGCCTGGCTACTGGCCGGCACCTTGCTGCTGGGCGCCAGCGCGGCTCAGGCCGCCCTGCAACTGCGGCTCAAGACCGATGGCTTGAGCCCGGCCCAGCAGCAGGCGAGCCAGGCATTGCTGGATGAAGCGATGCAGGCGTTGCCGCCGCGCTTCATCGAGCAACTGGACCGGACCATCGACGTCGGCTGGACCGACAAGATGCCCGAGAACGCCTACGGCCAGGCTTCGCTGGTGTCCGAACTGGACCTCAACAGCAACTTGCTGGAAAGCCTTACCGACGGCAGTGCCGCGACGCAAAAAACCAATCGCCCCCACGGCACCGTGCGCCGGGAAATGCTCGCCACCGTGCTGCATGAACTGACCCACATCTATGACCGTGCCCGCCTGTGGTCCAGCGCCGACCGCAAGCTGATCCAGCGTTGCAGCCGCCAGAACAACATCACCGGCCTGATCGGCCTGCCCGATCAATGCCGGGGCCAGAACGACCGCCGCTTTACCCTCAGCGATGACCCACGCCTGCTGGACCTCGCCGGGTGGCCGCAATACGTCGGCCGTCGCGGCGAACGTGAACAGAACAACCATCAGGTCGCCCGCAGCCCGGACATCTACGAAACCACCAGCCCGCTGGAATTCGTCGCCGTCAACATGGAGTACTTCCTCCTCGACCCGAGCTATGCCTGCCGCCGGCCTTCGCTGTACCGCTATTACAAGGAACACTTTGGCTGGGCACCGCCCGCCAAGGACACCTGTGCCAAAACCTACGCCTTCCTCAACGCCGGCAACGACTTCGCCAAGACTCCACTGGGCCAGGTCGACCCCGAGCGGGTCTACGAAATCGACTACCTGCTGGCCGAAGCCAACCAGAACCTCGTGAGTCGCTGGGGCCACAGCATGCTGCGCCTGGTGATCTGCGCCCCCGGCCGGCCACGGGGCCCGGACTGCCGCCTGGACCTGGACCAGCACCTGGTGTTGTCCTACCGCGCGTTTGTCGGTGACGTACAACTGTCGAGCTGGGACGGCCTGATCGGCAAATACCCGTCGCGGCTGTTCGTGCTGCCGCTGTCTCAGGTCATCGACGAGTACACCAAGACCGAGCTGCGCGGCCTGGCGTCGGTGCCGTTGAAGCTCACGCGCCAGGAGATCAACGACACCGTCGAACACGCCGCCGAAATGCACTGGAGCTACGACGGCAACTACTTCTTCATCTCCAACAACTGCGCAGTCGAGAGCCTGAAACTGTTACGCAGCGGCAGCGCCAACCCGCAGCTGACCGGCCTGGACAACATCACGCCCAATGGCCTGCTGGAAGTCCTCAAGGGCCGAGGCCTGGCCGATACCAGTGTGCTGGACGACAAAAAGCGCGCGCTGCGCCTCGGCTATCACTTCGACTCCTTCCGCGAGCGCTACCAGGCGATGTTCGAGGTGTTGAAAAAGCGTCTGCCGATCAAACAGGCTGAAGTGGAGGATTGGTTGTCACTGAGTGCCGAAGAGCGCCGCCCATGGTTCGCCGAAGCCGACCTGCGCGCCAGCGCCGCCTTGTTGCTGCTGGAACAGGCGAGCTTCCGCAAGCAGCTCATGCTGGCCCAGGATGAAGTCAAGCAACGCTACCTTGGCGCCCGCGAGCTGAAGAACGGCGGCATGGAAAAGGCCAACGCGACGTTGCAGCAGATCCTCGCCAACAGTGGCTTCCTCAGTCGCCCGGCAGAGCTGCTGGGCACCAGCGGTTACGGCTTGCCACAACCAACAGAATCCAAACGCCTGGAATCAGAGAGCGCCGCGCGCCAGAAGCAGTTGCAGTCGCTGACCGGCGATCTGGACAAAGAGGTGAGGGCGCTGCTGGAACCGGCCCGCGCGGCGGAGATTGCCGCATGTGAAGCCAACCTCAAGCAGCTAGGCGAGCACTTGCGCGCACTGCACAAGGCCTCCGGCGGGTTCGAACTGCCCTAGAGCGCTTCTCCGGCTTCTTCCGGTAGTTGCTCATCCAAGTGTAACCACGGCAATCGGCTCTCTACCCAGATGTGCCGATCTGCCGGGGCCAGCTCCGGGTGATCCAGGGTTGCGATGGTCACATCGATACTCTCGGCACTCAGTTGCGTTACCAGCGCCAAATGCGCCCCACAGTTAGAACAGAAATACCGCACGCATGTCGGCGAAGATTCGTACTGCGCCGGCGTTCCCGCCACCCAGGCGAACGCGGAACGGGGCAGGGTGATCCAGGTCGTCACCAAGCCGCCGCTGACCCGCCGGCAAATCGAACAGTGGCAGTGGGCAATATCCACCAACGCCCCGCTGAACTGATAACGCACCCGCCCGCAATGGCAGCCGCCTTGGTGTTGCTCATGCATGCTCTGTCTCCCACATCCTTATTTCATACAGGACCAGTCGTCCATTCAACGTAGCCCGTTTCTCAAGCGAAAGCTGGCTGAAAGCTTCCGGGACTAGGATCGCCCACCACTACCGGCAACAGACCGGTTGTTAACAACAACAATGGTGATTCCCGATGTCCGCCCGTACCCGCCTGTTTGCCCCGACTCCACCCGTACGCCTCGTGCCTTTCGTTCTGCGCTGACCCAACCGGTTCGCCATTCCCTAGCCGCGCTACGCCTGGAGTATTCCTATGCTGACTTTCCTTGGCTTTGCCATGGTCATCACGTTCATGTTCCTGATCATGACCAAGCGCCTGTCTGCGCTGATCGCCCTGATCATCGTACCGATCCTGTTCGCGCTGTTCGGCGGCTTTGCCCCGCAGATCGGCCCGATGATGCTCGCGGGCATCACCAAGCTTGCGCCGACCGGCGTAATGCTGATGTTTGCCATCCTCTATTTCGCCTTGATGATCGACTCCGGCCTGTTCGACCCGGCCGTGCGCAAGATCCTCAAGCTGGTCAAGGGCGACCCGCTGAAGGTCTCGGTCGGCACCGCCGTGCTGGCCCTGGTGGTATCACTGGACGGAGACGGCGCCACCACCTACATGATCTGCGTGGCCGCCATGCTGCCGCTGTACCAGCGCATCGGCATGAGCCCGCGGATCATGGCCGGCCTGATCATCCTCGCCGGTGGGGTGATGAACATGACCCCATGGGGTGGCCCGACCGCCCGCGCCGCCAGTGCATTGCACGTGGACCCATCGGATATTTTCGTCCCGATGATTCCAGCCATGGCCGCCGGCGTCGTCGCCATCCTGGTGATTGCCTATATGTACGGCAAGCGCGAACGGGCACGCCTGGGCGAGTTGCACCTGCAAGGCGATGAAATCGACCACAGCGAAATCAGCGTCTCGCAATACCCGGACGCCCGCCGTCCGAAACTGATCTGGTTCAACGGCGCACTGACCTTCGCCCTGATGTGCACCTTGATCGCCGGCCTGTTGCCACTGCCAGTACTGTTCATGGTGGCCTTCAGTATCGCGATGATCGTCAACTACCCGTGCCTGCAGATGCAGAAAGACCGGATCGCCGCCCATGCCGGCAGCGTCCTGGCGGTCACCGGCCTGATCTTCGCCGCCGGTATCTTCACCGGCATCCTGTCCGGTACCGGCATGGTCGATGCCATGTCCAAGAGCCTGCTGGCCGTCATCCCTGACGCGCTGGGGCCTTATCTGGCCGTGATCACCGCGCTGGTGAGCATGCCGTTTACCTTCTTCATGTCCAACGATGCCTTCTACTACGGCGTTCTGCCGGTACTGGCCGAAGCCGCCAGCCACTACGGCATCACTGCCGTGGAAATGGCCCGCGCCTCGATCGTTGGCCAGCCTGTGCACTTGTTGAGCCCACTGGTTCCATCGACCTACTTGCTGGTAGCCCTGGCGGGTATCGAATTTGGCGATCACCAGCGCTTCACCCTCAAGTGGGCGGTGCTGGTGTGCCTGTGCATAATGGTCGCCGCTTTGCTGATGGGGATTTTTCCGCTGTTCAGCACTCTATAATCGTACAACTCACTGCGCCGGCTCTTAAGGCTGGCGCGGTCTAACACTCGCTCAAAGGAATACACATGGAATGGCTGACCAATCCGGAAATCTGGATTGCCTTCTTCACCCTGACGGCCCTCGAGATCGTCCTGGGCATCGATAACATCATCATGATTTCGATCCTGGTCAGCCGCATGCCCAAGCACATGCAGGCGCGTACCCGGATCTTCGGCCTGGCGCTGGCGATGGTCACGCGGATCCTGTTGCTGCTGTCGATCACTTGGGTCATGCGCCTCACCGACGATCTGTTCGTGGTGTTCGGCCAAGGCATTTCCGGCCGCGACCTGATCCTGTTCTTCGGTGGCCTGTTCCTGCTGTGGAAAAGCTCCCAGGAGATGTACCACGCCCTGGAAGGTGAAGACGAAACCCACGACGAGCCGAAGGGCGCCGGTGGCAAGTTCATCTACACCATCATCCAGATCGCGATCATCGACATCGTGTTCTCCCTGGACTCGGTGATTACCGCCGTTGGTATGGTTTCCCACGTACCGGTGATGGTGGCCGCGATCATCGTCGCCGTACTCGTGATGATGCTGGCCGCCGGCACCATCAGCGATTTCATCGACAAACACCCGTCGCTGAAGATGCTGGCGCTGTCGTTCCTGCTGGTGGTAGGTACCGTGCTGATCGCCGAAGCCTTCGACGTTCACGTGCCAAAAGGCTACGTTTACTTCGCCATGGCGTTCTCCCTGGCGGTTGAAGCGGTGAACATCAAGATGCGTACCGCCATCGCGAAAAAGAAGAAACAGCAGGACCCTGTGAAACTGCGCAAGGACATTCCGGGTCAATAACCTGGACCCGCTGCTGAAAAAGGGGCTTTAGAGCCCCTTTTTTTCATCTGCAAAAAGCTGATTTCATGACAGTTTTGTTTCAATCCCGACTTTAGCTATGCGATGCTGGCGCCGAGCCCATTCGCCAACTACAGCTTAAGTACAAGACGTAGAACGGCACGCGGCACTATTCACTTGCTCCGATTGGAGCACGACTCAACACAGGGGGCCCAGCATGCTGACCCTGCTCAATCTGCTTTCCGCGGTAACCCTGCTGATCTGGGGCACGCACATCGTCCGTACCGGCATCCTGCGGGTCTACGGCTCCAATTTGCGCCAGGTCATCGGGCAGAACATGTCCAAGCGCTGGCTGGCGTTTATCGCCGGCATCCTGGTGACGGCCATGGTGCAAAGCAGCAACGCCACGGCGATGCTGGTGACTTCGTTTGTCGGCCAGGGCCTGATGGGCCTGATGCCCGCCCTGGCGACCATGCTCGGTGCCGACGTCGGTACCGCGCTGATGGCCCGGGTGCTGACCTTTGACCTGTCGTGGCTGTCGCCGCTGTTGATTTTCCTCGGGGTGATTTTCTTCCTGTCGCGCAAACAGACACGCGCCGGGCAGATGGGCCGTGTCGGGATCGGCCTCGGGCTGATCATCCTTGCGCTGCAACTGATCGTCGAAGCCGCGGGCCCGATCACCCACGCGCAGGGCGTCAAGGTCCTGTTCGCCTCGCTGACCGGCGACATCTTGCTCGATGCCCTGGTCGGCGCACTGTTCGCGATGATTTCCTACTCCAGCCTGGCCGCCGTCCTGCTGACCGCGACCCTCGCCGGTGCCGGCGTGATCGGCCTGCACGTGGCCATCGGCCTGGTGATCGGCGCCAACATCGGCAGCGGCGTGCTGGCCTTCCTCAGCACCAGCATGCAGAACGCCGCCGGGCGCCAGGTGGCCCTGGGCAGCCTGCTGTACAAGCTGATCGGCTTGCTGCTGATCATCCCGGTACTCGACCCGCTGGTCGGCTGGATGGATAACCTGGACTACAGCGCCCAAGGCATGGTGATCACCTTCCACCTGCTCTATAACGTTATTCGCTGCCTGATCCTGCTGCCCACCATCGGCCCGATGTCCCGCTTGTGCGCCTGGTTGCTCCCGGAACGCGAAGAGGTCAACGGCCTGGCCAAGCCGCGCCACCTGGACCTGGCAGCACTCGCCACCCCAAGCCTGGCACTGGCCAACGCCGCCCGCGAAACCCTGCGCCTGGGCGACCTGATCGACAACATGCTGACCTCGATGCTGGAGGTGCTGCGCGGGAAGCAAACCGCCATCACCCAGGAAATGCGCAGCCTGAGCGACGATGTCGAGGCGCTCTACAGCGCGATCAAGCTCTACCTCGCGCAAATGCCCCGGGAAGACCTCAGCGAACAGGACAGCCGACGCTGGGCCGAGATCATCGAACTGTCGATCAACCTGAAACTGGCCGGCGACCTGATCGAACGCATGCTGCGCAAGGTCCAGCAGCAAAAGACCTCCCAGCGCCGCTCATTCTCCGAAGTCGGCCTGGAGGAACTCGCGGGCCTGCAAACCCAACTGATCGCCAACCTGCGCCTGGGGCTCTCGGTGTTCCTCAGTGCCGACCCGGAAAGCGCCCGGCAACTGCTGCGGGAAAAGCGCCGCTTCCGCGCCCAGGAGCGTCGCCTGGCCCACGCCCACGTCAGCCGCTTGCAACGTAAAATCGTACAGAGCCTGGAGACCAGTTCCCTGCACCTGGAGCTGATTGCCGACATGAAGCGTCTCAACTCGCTGTTCTGCAGCAGCGCTTATGTGGTGCTGGAAACCACCGACACCGGCGCCCTCTCGGCGGACGATATTGCCGACATCACCCATTCGCCCTGAACGTACGACGGCGAGTGAAGTCAGTTAACAACGGACCTCACTCGCCAGGAAGCCTGTTATGCGTCGCCTGCTATTCGCCTGCCTGCTCATGGGTTCGGCACACACCTTTGCCTTTGACCGCCTGCAAGTCGAGGGCTACACCCTGCCCAACGGCCTGCAATTGCTGCTCAAGCCGGGTACCGAACGCGGCCACGTGGCAATTCGCCTGGTGGTGGGTGTGGGCCTGGATGACTTCAGTTGCGAAGACAAGGAACTGCCGCACCTGCTGGAGCATTTACTGTTCAGCGGGATCGACGGTGGCGGCGAAGGTGAACTGGAAGAACGCATGCAAGCCCTCGGCGGCGACTGGAACGCCTACACCAGCAATGCCGACACCACTTTCGTCATCGAGGCTCCGGCGCAGAACCAGCGCAAGGTGCTCGACCTGCTGCTGGCCATCATCACCCGCACCCAACTGACCGACGCCAACATCAATGCCGCCAAACAGGTGGTGGAGCGCGAAGACGGCGGCCATTACTCACACCTGCAACGGCTGCTGGACCGCCAGGACCTCGGCCACAAGGCCAGCAGTCAGCTTGCCGTCGAACTGGGGCTCAAATGCGCCGAGCGGGCCGAAGTCGAGCACCTGACCCGCGACCAATTGGAAAAGCTGCGCAAGGCCTGGTACGCCCCCAACAACATGACCCTGATCATCGTCGGCGACCTCGACAAGCTGCTGCCGGCCTATCTCGAACGCACCTACGGCGCACTGGATCCGGTTGACCCCAGCGAACATCGCCCGTTGCCGGAGATTCAACACGCCGCCGCCGTCCGCCGCGACCTGATCCACGGCTGGGTCGGTGACAACGCCAAGCTGCACTGGTTATTCCCCGAGCCGGTGCTGGACGACCAGTACGATGAAACCTTCGACCTGCTCAAGGACTACCTGGATTGGGCGCTGTATCGTCAATTGCGCTTGCAGCACGGCTTGTCCTATGGCCCATGGAGCGAGCGCGAAGTGCTGGGCGGTGTCGGCTTCATGAGCCTCAACGCCGACCTTGAACGCGACAACCTGCCGGAAGCCGAGCACGTGCTGGAAACCCTCAGGGCCCAGTTGCTCAAGGACGGCCTCGACCCGGCCACCTTCGCCCGCCTGCAACAAGCCGCCATTGCCCGCCAGGCGTGGGCCGTTCAAGGCAACAGCGCGTTGGCCGACTATTACTGGAGTGCCTCGGGCGACTACGCCAAAGGGCATTTCAGCGACCCGGCCAAGCGCATCAAGGCTGTAAGCCTGGAGCAAGCCAACCAGGCCATGCGCGAGTTGTTCAAGCAGAACGGCTACTGGCGCATCGAGAAACCGTTGTTCAGCTACGATAGCCTCAACTGGATCGCCGCAGGCGCACTGGGGCTGATTGCGATTGTGTTACTAGGCGTGTGGCGTTATCGCAAAGGGATTGCGTAATCGGGCCCCGAGAAAACGGCTAAAACGTTATTCTGTCTGGGATTTTTCCTACAAAGACTGTGAACTGCCGAATGCCTATCCTGACTCACACCATCCAGCGCATCCTCGAGCTGATGAAGCGCTACCCAGGGGTGATTGCACTCGGCGGTTTCATCTCGGGTGTGGGCAGCTTCATCCTGGTGGATCGCCAGCAAGGCATGGCCAGCTGGATCGCGATCATCATGCTGGTGAGCTGGTTATGGCTGATGCTCGAAAACAGCCTCACCCAGCTGTTCAGCAAAGTCTTCAAACGGGAAATCCCCGAACCGCTGCTGCGCTACGCCACGCAGATGATCCATCAGGAAAGCCTGTTTTTTGTGCTGCCGTTCTTTTTTGTCACCACCACCTGGAACAGCGGCCAGTCGATCTTTACCGGCCTGCTGGGCGCGGCGGCGTTGGTCTCCATCACCGACCCGCTGTACTACAAGTGGCTGGCGCCCAAGCGCTCGCTGTTTCTCGCACTGCACACCCTGACGCTGTTTGCGGCCCTGCTGACCGCGCTGCCGATCATCCTGCACCTGACCACCGCCGAGAGTTACAAACTGGCCCTCGGCGTGGCGATGGCGCTCTCTATCCCGAGCCTGGCCGTGAGCCTGCCGCTGCGTAGCATCAAGGGCTGGGCGATGCTGTTGGGGGTTACCGCAGCGATTGGTTGCGCCGGCTGGTTCCTGCGCACTTGGGTGCCGCCCGCGACGCTGTGGATGACCGAAGTGGCCATCAGCACCCAATTGCAGGACCGCACGCCCGGCGATGACCTGAAAGAAGTCAGCGCCGCCCAACTGCGCAGCAGCGGGCTGTATGCCTACACCGCGATCAACGCGCCGCGCGGCCTGGATGAGCGGATCTACCATGTGTGGAAATTCAACGGCAAGGAAGTCGACCGCATCGCCCTGGACATCCATGGTGGGCGCAAGGAAGGCTATCGGGCCTGGACCCACAAGCAGAACTTCCCCCCCGACTCGGTAGGACGCTGGCAGGTACGGGTGCTGACCGAAGATGGCCAAGTGATCGGCGTATTGCGCTTCAAGGTGACTGACCCCGGTCAGGGCGCTACAACGCCAGACGCGCCAAAGTAGGCAGGATCGTGCTATTACGTAGGAATTCTGGAATAGCCAAACAAGCTCGGAGCTTATGACCAGTAGCACAACGGCCGGTGCAGCCCATCTGGACACGTCCACCCAGCCTCCATTGCTGAGGATTACAGGGGATTGGACGCTTGCCCACTATGCCAACCTGAAGAAGCTGTCGGAAAAGCTCGACGGCCAGTACGACGCTGGCGCACGCATCGACCTTAACGGCCTCGGCGCCCTGGACACGGCCGGCGCCTCGCTGCTGGTGGAATTGCTCGGCCCCGAGCGCATCGAACAGTCCGCCGAACAGACCGACTGCAGCCTCTCGACCGCCGACCGCGCGTTACTGAAAACCGTCTACCGCTCTCTGAACGACTTCTGTGTGCCGGTCAAGGAACCCGAAGAAGCCGCCGGCATCATGTTGCTGGCGCGCATCGGCGGCGCGGTCTACACCGTCTGGCAAGACGGCATGAAACTGCTGGGCTTTATCGGCCTGATCCTCGAGACCTTCGCCCGTGGCGTTTTCCGGCCCAAGCGCTGGCGCGTGACGCCCATGGTTGCGCATATCGAACAAACCGGCCTCGACGCGGCCCCCATCGTGGCCTTGCTGACCTTCCTGGTGGGCGCAGTGGTGGCTTTTCTCGGTGCCACGGTGCTGGCCAGTTTCGGCGCGAGCATCTTCACCGTGGACCTGGTGGCGTTCTCCTTCCTGCGGGAGTTCGGCGTGTTGCTCACCGCGATCCTGATGGCCGGCCGCACTGCCAGTGCCTTCACCGCACAGATCGGCTCGATGAAGGCCAACGAAGAGATCGATGCGATCCGCACCCTGGGCCTCGACCCGATGGAGTTGCTGGTGCTGCCCCGCGTACTGGCGTTGCTGGTGGCGCTGCCGATGCTGACGTTCCTGGCAATGCTCTCGGGCATTATCGGCGGCGGTGTGGTGTGTGCCGTGGCCCTGGATATTTCGCCGGCAATGTTCCTGTCGCTGCTGCAATCGGACATTGGCGTGCAGCACTTCCTAGTCGGCATGGTCAAGGCGCCGATCTTCGCGTTCCTTATCGCGGCCATCGGCTGCCTCGAAGGTTTCAAGGTCAGCGGCAGCGCCGAGTCCGTCGGCGCCCACACCACCTCCAGTGTGGTGCAATCGATTTTCGTGGTGATCGTGCTGGATGCGGTCGCCGCACTGTTCTTCATGGAGATGGGCTGGTGAGTCGTCTGCGCCGTGCGCCCACTGAGGCGGTGATCGAAGTCCGCGGGCTGTGCAACCGGTTTGGTTCGCAAAGCGTGCACGAGAACCTCGACCTGGACTTGTACAAGGGTGAAATCCTCGCCGTCGTCGGTGGCTCCGGCAGCGGCAAGTCGGTACTGCTGCGCAGCATCATTGGGTTGCGCCAGCCCAGCGAAGGCCAGGTGCGGGTGTTCGGGCAGAACTTGCCGAGCCTGTCGGAACACGAGCGGTCGCTGGTGGAGCGGCGCTTCGGCGTGCTGTTCCAGAAGGGCGCGCTGTTTTCCTCGCTGACGGTCACCGAGAACGTTGCGTTGCCACTGATAGAGCATGCCGGCCTCAGCCGTCCCGATGCCGAGCACCTGGCGGCAGTGAAACTGGCGTTAGCCGGGCTGCCGCTGTCGGCCGCCGACAAATACCCCTCGTCACTCTCCGGCGGCATGATCAAGCGCGCGGCCCTGGCCCGTGCCCTGGCGCTGGACCCGGACATCCTGTTTCTCGATGAACCCACCGCCGGCCTCGACCCGATCGGCGCCGCCGCCTTCGATCAACTGATCCTGACCCTGCGCGATGCGCTGGGCCTGAGCGTGTTCCTGGTCACCCACGACCTCGACACGCTGTACACCATCACCGACCGCGTAGCGGTGCTGGCGCAGAAAAAGGTACTGGTGGCGGATGCCATCGATGTCGTCTCGGAAACCGACGACGCCTGGATTCACGAATACTTCCATGGCCCACGGGGCCGCGCGGCATTGGATGCCGCTCAACTGCTCAACGAGGTATGACATGGAAACCCGAGCCCATCATGTGATGATCGGTCTGTTCAGCGTGATCGTCGTGGTCGGCGCCATGCTGTTTGGCCTGTGGCTGGCCAAGTCCAGCGTCGACAGCGCATTCCAGGATTACGAAGTGGTGTTCAACGAGGCGGTCAGTGGGCTGTCCCAAGGCAGTGCCGTGCAGTACAGCGGGATCAAGGTGGGCGACGTCACCAGCCTGCGCCTCGACCCGAAAGACCCGCGCCGGGTGCTGGCGCGCATCCGCCTGGCCGGGCAGACGCCGATCAAGGAAGACACCCAGGCCAAACTGGCCCTGACCGGCATCACCGGCACCTCGATCATCCAGCTCAGCGGCGGTACACCCCAAAGCCCTGAGCTCAAGGGCAAGGACGGCAACCTGCCGGAAATCATTGCGTCGCCATCACCGATCGCGCGACTGCTGAACAACAGCAACGACCTGATGACCAGCATCAACTTGCTGCTGCACAACGCCAATCACATGTTCTCCCGGGAGAACGTCGACCGCCTCAGCAATACCCTGGACAACCTGCAACAGACCACCGGCGCGATTGCCGATCAGCGCGGCGACATCAAGGTGGTGATGCAGCAATTGATGCAGGTGAGCAAACAGGCCAGCGCCACTCTGGAGCAAACCACCGCGTTGATGCGCAACGCCAACGGTTTGCTCAACGACCAGGGCAAGCAGGTTTTCGGCAGTGCTGAAAAAGCCATGCAGTCCCTTCAACAGAGCACGGCCACGATCGACACCTTGCTGACCAACAACAAGGATTCCCTGAACAGCGGCATGCAGGGTCTCAACGAACTGGCGCCAGCGGTGCGCGAGCTGCGGGAAACCCTGGGGTCGTTGCGCGCCATTTCCCGCCGCCTGGAAGCCAACCCCAGCGGTTACCTGCTGGGCAGCGACAAGAACAAGGAGTTCACGCCATGAAGCGTGCGTACCAAATGATCGCCCCCGTTGCGCTGGTATTGGTCAGTGCGTGTTCCATCCTGCCGAAGGCGGATCCCTCGGACGTGTACCGGTTGCCATCGGCGCAGGCCGCCACGCAGGCCAGCCCGGTGGCCTGGTCGCTGCGGGTGGCGAAGCCGCAGACCAGCGAATTCCTCGACAGCCCGCGGATTGCCGTGGTGCCTAACGGTGACTTGATCAGCAGCTATGCGAATTCCCGCTGGAGCGATCCAGCCCCCGTGCTGTTGCGTAACCGGTTGCTGGACGGGTTCCAGCGGGATGGGCGGGTGACGTTGCTCAGTACCGATGAGACCAATCTGCAGGCGGACTTTGAGTTGGGCGGGCAGTTGCAGGCGTTTCAGAGTGAGTATCGCGGCAGCGCAGTTGAAGTGGTGATACGGCTGGACGCACGGTTGGTGCGCGGCAGTGATCAACGGATTATTGCCAGCAAGCGGTTCGAGGTGAGGCAGCCGGTGGGGGATACCAAGGTGCCGGCGGTGGTGGCCGGGTTTGGTCAGGCTGGGGATGCGCTGAACAGGCAGGTGGTGGATTGGGCCGTCGGCCTGGGAAGCCGCGCTTTTGTGGCGAGGGAGCTTGCTCCCGTTGGGCTGCGCAGCAGCCCCAAAACCAGTCAATGAGCTTTGACTGACACACCTGCGATAACTGACTGGGGCCGCTTCGCGGCCCAACGGGAGCAAGCTCCCTCGCAACAGGAATTCAGGTCTTAGCCGAAGAACCAGTAGCACACCGCAATCGCCGCCACCACACCAGCAAACTCCGCCAACAACGCACACCCCACCGCATGCCGTGCCCGCTGGATTCCCACCGAGCCAAAGTACACCGCCAACACATAGAACGTGGTCTCGGTGCTGCCCTGAATCGTCGCCGCCACCAGCGCCGGGAAGCTGTCCACGCCCTGGGTCTGCATGGTCTCAATCAACATCGCCCGCGCCGCACTGCCGGAGAACGGCTTGACCATCGCGGTCGGCAGCGCATCGACAAAGCGCGTGTCCATGCCGGTCCAGGCCACCACGTGGCGAATGCCTTCCAGGCCGAAATCCAGCGCGCCGGACGCCCGCAACACGCCCACCGCACAGAGCATCGCCACCAGGTACGGCAGCAGGTTCTTGGCAACGTCGAAGCCCTCTTTGGCACCTTCGACAAACGCCTCGTAGACCTTCACCTTGCGCAGCGCGCCGATCACCAGGAACAACATGATCAGCCCGAACAGCGTGAGGTTGCCGAGGATCGACGACAGCCCCGCCAGCGCAGTGGCTGAGAGCGTCGCCAGCAAGGCCATGAAGCCACCCAGTACCAGCGCACCCGGAATCAGATACGCCAGCACCACCGGGTCCCACAGCCGCAGGCGTTGCATCACCGCCACCGACAACAGGCCCACCAGGGTCGAGGCGCTGGTGGCCAGCAGGATCGGCAGGAACACCAGCGTCGGGTCCGCCGCACCTTGCTGGGCGCGGTACATGAAGATGGTGACCGGCAGCAGGGTCAGGGAAGACGCGTTGAGTACCAGGAACAGGATCTGCGCGTTGCTGGCGGTATTGGGGATAGGGTTGAGCTCTTGCAGCGCCTTCATGGCCTTGAGGCCGATGGGCGTAGCGGCGTTATCGAGGCCCAGGCCGTTGGCGGCGAAGTTGAGCGTGATCAAGCCGATGGCCGGGTGACCGGCAGGCACTTCCGGCATCAGGCGCCGGAACAGCGGCCCCAGGGCCTTGGCCAGCCAGTCGACGATCCCGGCTTTCTCGGCGATACGCAGGAAGCCCAGCCACAAGGTCAGGGTGCCGAACAGCAACACCATCACCTCGACCGACAGCTTGGCCATGGCGAAAATGCTTTCCACCATGGCCGCAAAGATCCCGGCATTCCCGCCGATCAGCCATTGCGCCAGCGCAGACACCATCGCCACGATAAAGAAGCCAAGCCACAGGCCATTGAGCATCAGTTGAATCCCCCGAAAGATGGGGCGAATGATAGCGGGGCTGGCAGAAACGACAAACCCCGGATTTTCCGGGGTTTGTGTAGGAGCCAGTCCTGGCGGTCAGCCGCGAGTAGTCTCGCCGGCCGGCAGTGCTTGCTTGGTGCGCCAGTGCGGCAGGGAGTTCCAGTAGCGCTCGCCCTTGGCATCGTCGTACATGCCTTCCCAACGGGAGATGACCAGTACGGCCAGGGCGTTACCGATCACGTTCAGTGCGGTACGGGCCATGTCCATGATGCGGTCGACACCGGCGATGAACGCCAGGCCTTCCAGCGGAATGCCCACGCTGCCCAGGGTCGCCAGCAGCACCACGAAGGACACACCCGGCACGCCGGCGATGCCTTTGGAGGTGACCATCAGCGTCAGCACCAGCATCAGTTGCTGGCCAATCGACAGGTCGATGCCATACAGCTGGGCGATAAAGATCGCCGCGATGCTCTGGTACAGGGTCGAACCGTCGAGGTTGAACGAGTAGCCGGTCGGTACCACGAAGCTGCAGATCGCCTTCGGC
Source organism: Pseudomonas sp. F8002 (assembly GCF_013385495.1). Taxonomy (NCBI): domain Bacteria; kingdom Pseudomonadati; phylum Pseudomonadota; class Gammaproteobacteria; order Pseudomonadales; family Pseudomonadaceae; genus Pseudomonas; species Pseudomonas sp. F8002. The sequence goes on from NZ_JACAPW010000041.1 coordinate 25,474, forward strand.
GCGCCATAGGCTTCCATCTTCTCGATCACACGCGGCAGCACGGTTTCAGAGCTGGCAGTGGAGTAGGCCAGCACCAGCTCATCCTTGAAGATGCGCATCAGCTTGATCACCGAGAAACCGAACAGGCGGGCGATCAGGCCCAGCACCACAAAAGCAAAGAACAGGATGGCGACGTAAACCAGGATCACCAGCTTGGCCAGCGGCAGCAGCGAGGCGAACCCGAAGTTGGCGACGGTCACCGCGATCAGGGCAAATACACCGATCGGGGCGTATTTCATGATCATGTGGGTGACTTTGAACATGCTCTCGGACACGCCCTGGAACATGGTCACCAGGGGCTCGCGCAATTCAGGCTTGAGGCTCGACAAGCCGAGGCCGAACAACACCGAGAAGAAGATGATCGGCAGCATGTCGCCACGGGCCACGGCGGCGAAGATGTTCGACGGGATCAGGTTGAGGATCGTCTCGATGAACGCGTGCTCGTGCTGGACCTCGGCGGCGGTGGCCGTGTATTTGGAAATGTCGACGGTACCCAGGGTACTCATGTCGATGCCGGTACCCGGATGGAACAGGTTGGCCAGCAACAGGCCGACCACAATGGCAATGGTGGTGACCACTTCGAAGTAAAGGATGGTTTTAACGCCGATCCGGCCGAGCTTTTTCGCGTCGCCAACACCGGCGATTCCGACAATCAGCGATGAAATCACGATCGGGATAACGATCATCTTGATCAGGCGGATAAAGATATCGCCAGCGGGCTGCAACACGTTGCTGATCCACCAGGCCTTTTCAGCACTGAAATGGTTAAGCACCGCACCGATTGCAATCCCCAGCACCAGACCGATGAGGATCTGCCAGGCGAGGCTTAGCTTTGCCTTCTTCATGTCATTACCCTTACTTCAAGTGGACTCAGGCAGATGCGCCAGCAGCTGGAACGCTCGAGAGCGAAAAAGTGTGTGCATCTGCCCCCGTAGAAGGTCACCGCAGTTGGCCGATATGGCTCACTGGCAGGCGAAAAAAGGCGCAACTATTCCGATGCAAGGAGGCGACGTCTAATGCCGTAAACGCCTACCCTATGCCGAATCGGCATGAGTTTTTTTGAGTTTTTCTGTCTGAACGGTCAGTTCGAATACGACATTTCGGCAGGCATAAATGCCGCGAACCGGCCATTTCAGGCTCGCGCAGGGTTTTTTGAAAATCTACGGTCGCGGTTGAAAACCCCTGAAAATTCCTACGCATACCTTCGAAAAACTCGTCTGGCAGGAGACAAACTTTCTCGATAGATGGTCACGCGGAAACACCAAGAAATGGTTGGGTGGACGCAAAAAGGAGAATTGCCGCTATGGGCGGCATGACAGAAGCGGGCATAGGAGCCGCAAGCCCGTCGCAAGTTCCACAAACCATCGGCTTGGGAACTTGCGTCGCAGCTTTTCACCTGACCCGGCCCTTGCGCAGGCACTCCCTGTCCCCGTAGGTCACGCCGATCCAAACGATCAGAGCAACCCGGCCCCCTGGTCATGCACCACCCTTGTCGGGCGATGCAAACAGAAAGAAGCACGGCGCTTCTTTCTATGGACGTTAAGCCGGTAGACGACAGCGTCGTCAGACCGAACCTAGTACCAATTCGGATCTTTCTTGAGCTGTTCCATCAGCAGCTTTTGCATGCCTTCGTCCGGCTTGCCAAGAAAACGGTAGTCGGCGTGCCGCGTTGGCGATTTGTCCGCGGGCAAGCCCGCCGGGACTTCTACCAACATCGCGTAAGCATCTTCCTTGTCGAAGCTGAAAGCGACGATCAGGCGCTTGTTCAGGCATGTGTCTGCGGTTTCACAGAGCGGCCCGACCAAGTACTTGTCACCATCCTCTTCAACGGCATTCATCTGTTCAGCGCTACCCGAAAGGTTCATCACCCATTCAGGCAGGCGCTCTTCCTTCTTGACCACGCTCTGCCAGGTCGCGCGGTACTGCGGGTCCGCACTCAGCAGTTCGTTGGCTCGGGACTGGCCATCATTGGCAGCCAGCACCAAGCCGCTGCCGCCCAATAACAGGGCGGCAGCCAGGGCTTTAAGGGACGAGTTGAACATGCTTAGCCTCGACCACGACGGCCAAAGAAGAAGGAAGCGATGAACATCACCAGGAAGACCACAAACAGAATCTTGGCGATACCCGTAGCGGTGCCCGCGATACCACCGAAGCCCAGGACTGCAGCCACAATGGCGATGATCAGAAATGTGATTGCCCAACTCAACATGGTGATTCTCCTTACGCTTCTTTTAGGGGTAACAGCGGTAGTGCCTGCGGTCGCTCGATTCGAGGACCGTGTATTGCCTAGAACACCCAGCGTTCCTGCGATGGCAGGTCGCCGAGGGTGGAGTCCTGTTCAACCGCCGCCAATTGCGGGGTTGTCACATCGGCGGCAGTGCTGCCGACGGAGCGGAAATGGGTCTGGGTCATCATCGGACGTTCAAACTGCACGACTTGCTGCTGACTCTGCTGCCAATGCGCCAATTGCTGACCGCCAATCAAGGTCACCATCAGGGCCAGGCTGGCAAACAGCCCCTGTTGCAGGCGCAGTGGCGATACACGCAGTTGGGTCAGGCTTTGGCGAGTCATGCTGTATCTCTCCCGCATTCTGATTATTCGTAGATGAAACTCGTATGAGGTGTATTGCAGCCTGCGTGCCAGTTTTTTAACAAAATAAAACCCAATAAAATCAATAAGTTAAAAACAAAAGCGCTTTGACACCACGAGCATCCTGCACGATGCCCCTATCCTTGCCGTGCGAAATGCACGATGGTCACTGGTCGGATCAAGGGATAGGAAGGCAACGTTCGACTGCCGAAGTGGCAAGAGGGAGACAAAAACGCCTCTTGTGGGCGTCTTTGTAAGAAGAAGCGCAGATAGCTGCGCGGTGACGGCTTTAATCAATCAGAATAAACCATGCAACTTGCCCGATTATTCCGGGACTAAACAACATCATTCATTCTTAAGGGAGCGCGGGACAGATGGAATCAGCCAAGGAACTTCAAGGCCGCATTCTTTTAGTGGATGACGAATCCGCGATCCTTCGCACCTTCCGTTACTGCCTGGAAGATGAAGGCTACACCGTAGCCACCGCCAACAGTGCCGCCCAGGCCGATGCCTTGTTGCAACGCCAGGTGTTTGACCTGTGCTTCCTGGACCTGCGCCTCGGCGAAGACAACGGTCTGGATGTACTGGCGCAAATGCGTATCCAGGCGCCGTGGATGCGCGTGGTGATCGTCACGGCCCACTCGGCCGTCGACACCGCCGTGGATGCGATCCAGGCCGGCGCGGCCGACTACCTGGTAAAGCCTTGCAGCCCCGATCAATTGCGCCTGGCCACGGCCAAACAGCTGGAAGTGCGCCAGCTGTCGGCACGCCTGGAAGCCCTGGAAGGCGCAGTGCGCCAGCCCAAGGACGGCCTCGACTCCCATAGCCCGGCGATGATGGTGGTGCTGGAAACCGCACGCCAGGTGGCGGGCACTGATGCCAACATCCTGATTCTCGGCGAGTCCGGCACCGGTAAAGGTGAACTGGCCCGGGCGATCCACGGTTGGAGCAAACGCGCGAAAAAATCCTGCGTCACCATCAACTGCCCGTCCCTGACGGCGGAACTGATGGAAAGCGAGTTGTTCGGTCATAGCCGTGGTGCGTTTACCGGCGCCAGCGAAAGCACCCTCGGCCGCGTCAACCAGGCCGATGGCGGCACCTTGTTTCTCGACGAGATCGGCGACTTTCCGCTTACTTTACAACCCAAGTTGCTGCGCTTTATCCAGGACAAGGAATACGAGCGCGTCGGCGACCCGGTGACGCGCCGTGCCGATGTGCGAATCCTCGCCGCTACCAACCTGAACCTGGAAGACATGGTTCGCGACGGCCGTTTCCGCGAAGACCTGCTGTATCGCCTGAATGTCATCACCTTGCACCTGCCGCCCCTGCGCGAACGCAGCGAAGACATCCTGACCCTGGCCGACCGCTTCCTGGCGCGCTTCGTGAAGGAATATGCGCGGCCGGCGCGCGGCTTCAGCGATGAAGCCCGTGAGGCACTGCTCAACTACCGCTGGCCGGGGAACATCCGCGAGCTGCGCAACGTGGTTGAGCGGGCCAGCATCATCTGCCCGCAGGAAAAAGTTGAGATCAGCCACCTCGGCATGGCCGAGCAGCCGACCAACAATGCCCCGCGTATCGGTGCGGCGTTGAGCCTGGATGAACTGGAAAAGGCGCATATCGGTGCCGTGCTGGCCACCAGCGACACCCTGGACCAGGCGGCCCGAACCCTTGGCATTGATGCGTCGACGCTGTACCGCAAACGCAAACAATACAACCTGTGAGCTGTAACCTATGAAGCTTGCGATGACCCTGCGCACTCGGTTGTTCCTGAGTATTTCCGCGCTGATCACCGTCGCCCTGTTGGGTTTGCTGCTGGGGCTGGTGAGCGTCATGCAAATGGCCAAGACCCAGGAATCGTTGATTCGCAGCAACTTCATCACATTGGACCTGGGGCTCAAGCTTCGGCAGACCCTCGGCGACCAGCTGATGATCATGCTCAATGAACAGCCGAATACCGCTGCGCTGGAAGACTCCAAGCAACGCTATTTCGCCCTGTTGCAGCAAGGTATCGACCACGAACAAAAGGACGCGGTAACCAGCGGTTTTACCCAGGCCAAGACCAATTACCTGAGCTTTCTCGAGGCGTTCGATGAAAAGGAGAATGCTCCGCCGCAACTGCGCAACAACGACGAGCTGACCAAACGCTTCAACATCCTGCGCAACGGCCTGATCGCCGAGCACAAGAAAGCCCTGGATAACATCAACGATACCGAACACAAGTCCCGTGAACGTGCGCTGCTGATTGCCGGCCTGCTGGGCCTGGTCGGGCTGGCGGTGCTGATCATCGGTTTCGTTACCGCCCATGGTATCGCCCGACGCTTTGGCGGGCCGATCGAAGCGCTGGCCAAGGCCGCCGACAAGATCGGCCAGGGCAACTTCGAAGTCACGCTGCCCATTTCATCCGCAGCGGAAATGAACCTGCTGACCCGACGCTTCGGCATCATGGCCGAGGCGTTGCGCCAGCATCAGGCAACCAATGTCGATGAGCTGCTGGCCGGGCAGCAACGCCTGCAGGCGGTGCTCGACAGCATCGACGACGGCCTGCTGATGATCGACCGCCAGGGTCGCCTGGAACACCTTAACCCGGTGGCACAACGTCAACTCGGCTGGGACGAGAATCGCCTGGGCCAAGGCCTTGGCGACGCCCTGGGCCGCCCGGAACTGGATGAACAGCTGCAGCTGGTACTGCGCGGCGGCAACCTGGAGCGCGCACCTGAAGACCTGGAAGTAGAGGTTGAGGGTGAGCTGCGCCTGCTGACGTACAGCCTGACGCCGGTCAGCCATACCCAAGGGCACATTCTGGGCGCGGTGATGGTGCTGCATGACGTTACCGAACAGCGTGCCTTTGAACGAGTACGCAGTGAGTTTGTGTTGCGCGCGTCCCATGAATTACGCACGCCGGTGACGGGCATGCACATGGCCTTCGGCTTGTTCCGGGAACGGGCGAAGTTTCCTGCGGAGTCGCGCGAAGCGGACCTGCTGGATACGGTCAACGAGGAAATGCAGCGCCTGATGCAGTTGATCAACGACTTGCTCAACTTCTCGCGCTACCAGAATGGCTTGCAGAAACTCACCTTGGGCCCGTGTGACATCAGCGACCTGCTCGAACATGCCCGCGCCCGCTTCGCGGAGCAGGCGAATGCGCAGAACATCGAGCTGCTGGTTGAGGAACAATCCCCGCTACCGAGGTTGCATGCCGATCGAGCGCAGCTGGAAAGGGTGCTCGACAATTTGCTGGGCAATGCCCTGCGGCACACAGCCGACGGTGGGCAGATCCGCTTGCAGGCGCGTCGTCATGGCGAACGGGTGATTGTCAGCGTTGAAGACAACGGTGAAGGCATTGCCTACGGCCAGCAGGGACGAATCTTCGAACCGTTTGTGCAGGTAGGCCGCAAGAAAGGCGGCGCCGGGCTGGGCCTGGCGCTGTGCAAGGAGATCGTGCAATTGCACGGTGGCCGCATGGGGGTGTATTCGCGGCCGGGGCAGGGGACGCAGTTCTACATGGCGTTGCCCCTGTAGGACCAACGCGCCAACCGTTATTGGTGATTCAACGCCCGCAGGATCGCAGCACTTTCGGCATCCGGCGTCCCGTCAAACAGCGACGCCCGGAAATGCATCTGGAACGCGGCCACCACATGCCGCGTCGCTACATCCAGCTCGCCCGTCTGTGGCGTCGGATAGCCCAGCTTCGCCAACTCTTCCTGGAACCAGGTAATGCTCGGCAGATCGGCTGCGTACTGCACCTGGTAACGGGCCACCGCCTTGGCGTCCGGCCACATGCCCAGCCCTTCATCCGCCAGGCGCTTCCAGGGGAACAACGGCCCCGGGTCCAGCTTGCGCAGCGGGGCAATGTCGCTATGGCCGATGATGTTTCGCGGGTCGATGCCGTTGCGTTTGCTGATGTCCTTGAGCAGCACCACCAGTGACTGCACCTGCGCTTCGGAATAGGGATACCAGACGCGGCCCGTCGGCAAATCCCGATAACCCGGGTTCACGATCTCGATCCCGATGGAGCTGGAGTTGAGCCAGGTGCGGCCCATCCATTCACTTTCTCCGGCATGCCAGGCGCGCTGGCTTTCATCCACGAGCTTATAGATGGTGGCCGAGGCGTCATCACCGATCAGGTAATGACTGCTGACCTGGCCATGGGTCAACAGCGCCAGGGAGCGCTCAAGGGACGCCGAGGTGTAGTGCACGACGACAAACTGCACACGATTGTCGTGGTTCACCGACGGATGACTGGTGTCCAGGCGAGGGCCGCTCGCGCAACCGGCGAGCAGGAGAAACAGAAAGGCAGAACACAGAAGTTTCATGGCAGCAAATAGTACGCTTAAGACGATAATGCAACAGTGTAACGTACCGTTTGCTGCCAGGCGGCCAAATGCGATGTTTTAAACAAAATGGAACATTTCCGGTCAGGCCGCCTGCACCTGATTACGCCCCGCCGCCTTGGCACGATATAACGCCTCGTCAGCGCGCTTGAGCGCCAGGTCACTGCGTTCTCCCGGCTGAAACTGCGCCATGCCCATGGACACCGTAATCGTCACCGGCTCGCCCTTGAAGTGAAACGGGCAGGCTTGGATGGCTGCACGCAGGGTTTCACCCACCGCCAACGCATCGGACAGCGACGAGTTGGGCATCAGCAGTACAAACTCTTCACCGCCAAAACGCGCGATGAAGTCGTTCGGCCGCAGGCGTTTGCGAAGCACCGTGGCGATGATTTTCAGCACCTTGTCGCCCGCCAGATGACCATAGCCGTCGTTGATGCGTTTGAAGTGATCGAGGTCCAGCATCGCCAGTGACAGGTTATTTCCACGCTGGTGCCAGGCGTTGACCTCCTGCTCCAGGCGCTCGCTCCAGGCCGCGCGGTTGGGTAGTGCGGTGAGCGGATCGATCAGGGCTTTCTGGCGCTGAACCTCAAGGTGTTCACGGTAGCCCTGAGCCTCTTGCTCCATATTGGCGACCCGTTCGGCCAGGCCCTTGAGCCGTGCAGCCACTTCCTGTTCGCGCTGGTCACGCTGGTGGCGGTGTTCATCCATGGTGCCCAGCAGCCCTTCGAGATGGCTCTCCAGCACGTGCTTGAGGCTGTCGAGGTCTGCGGCGTCCTGCATGCTGGTTTGCAAACCATCCACTTGTTCGCGGATCTGGGTATCCAGTTCCCTGGCCGCCGAGCGGCTGTCGGCGTGGCCGTCACTGGCGACCTGCAGGTGCCCCTGGAACGCCTCGAGACGATCGTTGAGTTGCTTGAGGTAGGCTTCAAACTCGTGCTGGCCGCTGTCGGTGATCGCCAGCATCAACACCGCCAGGTCATCGAGGATCGGCAGCAATTCGTACCAGTTCAATCCGTGGGCCAGGCGTTCACGCATGGCTTCGGCCTGGGGCCGATGGCGCTCGGGCAGCGAGAGGTCTTCCAGTAAGCCGAGCAGGGTATCTTCGATGTGCTTGGCCACCGAACTGTAAGACGGCTCGGGGGTGTCGGGCAGGGCGTAGGCTTGATCCGCTTGCAGCTCGTCTGGATTCAGCTCTGCCTGCTCGGGCGATTCTTGCGGTTCATCGGCCAGGACCGGGGGCAGGGAAAGACTGCCGATCTCTGTCCGCTCCGGCTCACGGGCCTGCACCTCTGGCACCTCGACCATGGCGGCAAGAGCACTCTCGAGCTCAACCTCCGCTTCGATCGGTTGCTCGGGTTCTGGCGTTTCGATAATCGTAGCGGGTGCCTCGACGACAGGCGCTGTGACCGCGACGGCCGGAACAACAGGCACTGCTTCGCTGACAGCGTCGGTAGCCTCTACTGGCGATACCGGCTCAGGGGGCGACTCGATGGGGGCCGGGACCTTCGGCTGCGGTGCAAAAGCCCGCAGCGCCTGGGCCAGTTCTGCCGATTGCGCCGGCGCTTCAACTTCACCCACCGGGCTGGGCTTTGGCGCAGCAGGCGCCGGAGAAGCCGGGCGGGATGGCGTGGGCGCTTCAACCTCCGGCGTGTCGATTGCGTCCTTCGTGCCAAACAGACGCTGCAACAGCCCCGGGCTCGAACGGCTGGTTTCGCCCTCCGGCTCCAGGTTACTCAGCGCCTGCCCCTGCAGGCCGCTCAGCTCGCTCAGCAACAGCGGGATCTCCCGCGCCTGGCCAACCCGACCGTCCAGCTGCTTGGCGAAAGCCTTCAGCGGGCGACTCACGTCCCGTGGCAAGGGCAGTTTCTGCAACTGAGTGACCAGGGCCGTCAACGCGCTGCCGATCTGGTCAACCCGGGTTTCGCGGCGCTGCTCCGAATCCAGCACGGCCTTTTCCAGGCGCGGCAGCAATGCAGCGAGGGCGGCGTCCATGTCGTCGGTGCGCACCACATCGCGCATTTCCTTCATGCATTGGTCAACCGCCCGGTCGGTCCCTTCTGCCGCCAGGGTGCTGCGCACCAGCCCTCGGCGCAGCAGGTCGAGGCGGGCGGCCCAGCGACGCTCGAGCTTTTCTTGTTGCTCGACGCTTTTAAGGTATTTCTCTTTCCAACGCTGGGCGTCGTCGCTCATGCAAGGGGTCCGCGAGGGCCGGGGCTCAACGCGGGCAATGCATCAGCCGTGAGCGAACCCGGCAGACGAATCTCTACCGCGACGGGCAGGTGATCGGAGATGGGCTGCGCCAGTACCTGCACACTTTCGAGTGTCAGGGTCGGGCTGAGCAGGATGTGATCAAGACAACGTTGCGGTCGCCAGCTGGGAAAGGTGGCTTCGACTTGCGGCGCCAGCAACCCAAGGTCGCGCAACGGGGAATTCTGTAGCAGGTCGCTGGCGTGGGTGTTCATGTCCCCCATCAGCACCTGGTGTTTGTAGTTGCCAATCAACTCGCGGATGTAGGCCAACTGCAGGGTGCGGGTTCGTGCCCCCAACGCGAGGTGCATCATCACCACGACCAATGCTTCCGGCCCTTCGCCGAATCGTACGAGAATTGCACCGCGGCCTTTCGGGCCAGGCAACGGGTGGTCCTCGATCGCCCACGGTTTCAGACGGCTGAGCACACCATTGCTGTGCTGGCCGAGTTTGCCGAGGTTGCGATTGAGTTGTTGATACCAGTAGGGAAAGGCACCGAGTTGCGCAAGGTGTTCGACCTGGTTGATGTAGCCGGAACGCAGGCTGCCACCATCGGCCTCCTGCAGGGCTACCAGGTCGAAGTCACCCAGCAGGTCGCCGATCTTTTGCAGATTGCCGGCACGCCCGTTGTGGGGCAGCAGGTGCTGCCAGCCACGGGTCAGGTAATGCCGGTATTTCTCGGTACTGATACCCACCTGGATATTGAAACTGAGCAGGCGCAACCGACTGTCAGCCGGCAGGCCCGTGGATTCCAGGTGATGTTCGTTGACCTTCGGGTCATGCAGGCCAACGACACGTTCAGTACCCCAGCGACGCATGACGGGCCCCTTACTTGGCTGCGCGCTCTTTGGCGATCAACTGGTCGGCCACGTTCAGCGCTTGCTCTTCGCCGCCAGCACTGCCGATGTCAAAGCGGTATTTGCCGTTGACGATCAGGGTCGGTACGCCTTGCACGCCGTATTTCTGGGCAAGTGCCTTGTATTGGGCCATCTTGCCCTTCACAGCGAACGAGTTGAACGTCTCGGTGAACTTGGCTTTGTCGACACCTTGGGTGGCGACGAAATCGGCCATGTCTTCAGGCTTGACCAGGCGCTTGCCTTCTTTCTGGATGGCGTTGAACACGGCGGCGTGAACCTTGTGCTCTACACCCATGGTGTCCAGGGTGATGAAGAGTTGGCCGTGGGCATCCCATGGGCCACCGAACAGGGCCGGAATACGTACGAAATTTACATCCGCAGGCAGTTTTTCGATCCACGGATTAATGACCGGCTCAAAAGCGTAGCAATGCGGGCAACCGTACCAGAACAGCTCCACCACTTCGATCTTGCCTGGCACCGCAACCGGAACAGGCGTCTCCAGCTGCACATAGGTTTTACCGGCTTCAAGCGGCACGTCGGCTGCTTGTGCGGTCATGCCGAAAAGGCTGGCAGTGACGAGAGCGGCGCTGAGGATCAGATTACGCATGCTTTACTCCTGGACAAATAAAGTCGCCTCACGCGACCTTTGTTGTGACAGGTCTACGCGGGCATGAGTTCGTTAGTGTAACGGCACCGGCCACAAAAAAGGGCAGCCTGGGCCACCCTTTTTATGCTTGCATCGACGGATTAATCGAGCGTTAACGTAGCCGGGACACTTAGTGCAGGCCCTGGATGTATTGGGACACGGCTTCGATGTCCTTGTTGCTGAGTTTCGCGGCGATGCTCTGCATGATCTTGGTATCGCCGTCGTTGGTGCGATTGCCTTCGCGGAAGTCCGTCAGCTGTTTGCCGATGTACTGGGCATGCTGGCCGCTCAAGTGCGGGAAGCCCGCAGCAGCAAGGCCTGCGCCGTTAGGCGAGTGGCAACCGATGCAGGAAGGCATGCCTTTTTCCAGGTTGCCGCCGCGGAACAATTCTTCACCGCGAGTCACCAGTTTCGCATCAGCAGCTCCCACACTGCCTTTCTGGCTGGCAAAATACGCCGCGATATCCGCCAGGTCCTGATCGCTGAGGTTGGTCAACAAGCCGGTCATTTCCAGGACCGTACGCTTGCCATCCTTGATGTCGTGCATCTGCTTGGTCAGGTAACGCTCACCCTGGCCGGCCAGTTTTGGAAAGTTAGGCGCCGGGCTATTACCGTCCGGTCCATGGCAAGCACCACATACGGCGGCTTTCGCCTGGCCAGCAGTGGCGTCGCCTGCGGCATGGGCAACACCGGTGATGCCCAGGGTCAACAGCAGACTCACGATCAGTTTGTTCATCAGCTAATCCAACTACGGCTAAGGGTTAAAGAGTTATGGACCGGGTTCACTCACCATCAACTGAATGACGGCATGGTAATCCTCGGTACTGCAGTCCATGCACAAACCACGCGGCGGCATCGCCTTGAAACCCTGGGTCACGTGTTGCACCAGCGTGTCCATACCTTGAGCCAATCTTGGCTTCCAGGCTGCCTGGTCACCCCGTTTCGGGGCGTTGGGCAGCTGTCCGGCATGGCAGGCCCCGCAAAAGCGGTTGTACACAGCCTCCGGTTCCTGTGTAGCCTGCGCACTGTAAAGTGGCATCAAGAAACCGAAGGCCAGCAGCCACTTGGTCATACATCGACCTTTTCAGGGTTTGAGAGCGTTTTGCGTTCTAATGCGCAATAAAGGTCTATCGCTCCCGTGAACTTCATCCTTCGCTGGGACAAAGCACACACAAAATCTGCGGCATTATATACTGGCGCTACTGAAACGGAAACGACACCGCTTGCCGCACCTATTCCCGGCACCGCCCACATCGGAAAACTCATGCAACTCAAGAATCCCATCCTCGGCCTGTGCCAACAGTCCACCTTCATGCTCAGCGCCGCCAAAGTCGACCAATGCCCCGATGATGAAGGCTTCGAAGTCGCATTCGCCGGCCGCTCCAACGCCGGCAAGTCCAGCGCGCTGAACACCCTGACCCACGCCAGCCTGGCCCGCACCTCGAAAACCCCGGGGCGCACACAGCTCCTCAACTTCTTCAAGCTAGACGATGATCGGCGTCTGGTCGACCTGCCGGGCTACGGTTATGCAAAAGTACCTATCCCGCTGAAGCTGCACTGGCAGCGTCACCTCGAAGCGTATCTGGGTGGCCGGGAGAGTTTGAAGGGTTTGATTCTGATGATGGACATCCGTCATCCAATGACCGACTTCGACCTGTTGATGCTCGATTGGGCCGTCGCCAGCGGCATGCCGATGCACGTCTTGCTGACCAAGGCCGACAAATTGACCTATGGCGCAGCGAAAAACACCCTGCTCAAAGTGCAGGCAGAAATCCGTAAGGGTTGGGGTGATGCGGTGACTATCCAGTTGTTCTCGGCGCCAAAACGCATGGGCCTGGAAGACGCCTACACTGTGCTGGCAGGCTGGATGGAACTGGCTGACAAGGGTTCGGAAGCCGCCGAGTAAAAACTCGGGGCAAAAAAAACCCCGGACTTCGTATGGGGAGGGGAAGTTCGGGGTCCAAGTTCCGGACCGCTAGGGCGGGGTCCAGATATCTGCCAACACTTAACACAACATAGGAGCATTGAAGGGCTTCACCACCCATTCAGTAACTCTGAGTAGCAATTCACGGGTTAAGTTCCGGCACGTTCAAAAAACTATTGGAAATAACCCGCCGCGTTTTCCGATCTAAAGCGCTGCCGCGGCATGATGCCGCGGCCCAGGCCCCAGGTTTAGTGCGCTTCGTCCCAGTTGTCGCCCACGCCGACGTCTACCACCAGCGGCACATCCAGCTTTGCCGCCTCGCTCATGTGTTCACGAATCCTCGCGCTGACTTCAGCCACCAGGTCCTCACGTACCTCCAGCACCAATTCATCGTGCACTTGAAGGATGACCTTGGCGTCCAGGCCCGAGTCCGTCAGCCAGTTGTCGACCTTGACCATGGCCTTCTTGATGATATCGGCCGCAGTGCCCTGCATCGGCGCGTTGATTGCCGTACGCTCGGCGCCAGCACGCTCCTGAGGCTTGTTGGAATTGATCTCCGGCAGGTACAGGCGGCGCCCGAACAGGGTTTCCACATAACCCTGATCAGCCGCCTGGGCACGGGTGCGCTCCATGTACTCGCGCACCCCCGGGTAACGGGCGAAGTACACATCGATATAAGCCTTGGCGGTCTTGGTGTCGACGCCGATGTCCTTGCCCAGCTTCTGGGCGCCCATGCCGTAGATCAGGCCAAAGTTGATCGCCTTGGCACTGCGACGCTGATTGGACGTGACCTCGGTCAACTCAACCTTGAACACTTCGGCCGCCGTGGCGGTGTGCACGTCCAGGTCGTCGCGGAACGCATTCAGCAAGCCTTCGTCCTTGGACAAATGCGCCATGATGCGCAGCTCGATCTGCGAGTAGTCCGCCGCCAGCAGCTTGTAGCCCTTGGGCGCGACAAATGCCTGGCGGATACGCCGGCCTTCAGCGGTACGCACCGGAATGTTCTGCAGGTTTGGATCGCTGGAGGACAGGCGCCCGGTTGCTGCTACGGCCTGGTGATAGGAAGTGTGCACGCGACCGGTGCGCGGGTTGATCTGCTCCGGCAAACGGTCGGTGTAGGTGCTTTTCAGCTTGCTCATGCTGCGGTACTGCATCAGCACTTTCGGCAGTGGGTAGTCGTCTTCAGCCAATTTGGCCAAGACTTCCTCGGCCGTCGAGGCCTGGCCCTTGCCGGTCTTCTTCAACACCGGCAGCCCGAGTTTCTCGTAGAGAATCGCACCCAACTGCTTGGGCGAGCCCAGGTTGAATTCCTCGCCGGCGATTTCATACGCCTGGCGCTCGAGGTCGACCATCTTGTTGCCCAGCTCGATGCTCTGGATGCCCAGCAAGGCGGCATCCACCAGGGCGCCCTGGCGCTCAATGCGCGCCAGCACGGGCACCAGCGGCATCTCGATGTCGGACAATACGCTGGCCAGGGTAGGAATAGCGGCAAGCTGCTTGTGCAGTTCCTGGTGCAAACGCAGGGTCACATCCGCGTCTTCCGCCGCGTAAGGGCCAGCTTGCTCCAGGGCAATCTGGTCAAAGGTCAGCTGCTTGGCGCCTTTGCCGGCGATATCCTGGAAGCTGACGGTGTCGTGGTCCAGGTACTTCTTCGCCAGGCTGTCCATGTCGTGGCGCGTCGCCACGGAGTTCAGCACATAGGATTCAAGCATGGTGTCGAAGGCAATGCCGCGTACGGTGATGCCGTGTGCCGGGTCACCACCGATGGCGCAGTTGGCCAGGATATTCATGTCGAACTTGGCGTGCTGGCCGACCTTGAGTTTTTCCGGGTCTTCGAGCAACGGCTTCAGGGCCAGCAGCACGGTATCCCGATCCAGCTGTTCCGGCGCACCGATGTAGGAGTGGGTCAGCGGAATGTAGGCCGCTTCATGGGCCTGCACGGCAAACGACACACCCACCAGTTGCGCTTTCTGGGCGTCGATCCCGGTGGTCTCGGTATCAAAGGCGAACAGCTTGGCGTCGTTGAGCTTCTTCAGCCAGACATCGAACTGGGCCTGGGTGAGGATGGTTTCGTACACCGGCTCCACAGAAACCGGCGCGACCACATCAACCGCTTCCTCGGCGACCGCAGCCGAAGGAGCAGCGCTCAACTCGACGCGCTTGGCATCGCGTTGAATCTCGTCAATCCAGCTCTTGAACTCCAGCAGCGTGTACAGCTCCAGCAGCTTCTCGCGATCCGGCTCGATCAGGTGCAAATCATCCAGGCCCACATCCAGCGGCACGTCGATCTTGATCGTTGCCAGCTCGTAGGACAGGAACGCACTCGCCTTATGCTCTTCCAGTTTGGCGACCAGGGTCTTGGCACCACGAATCGGCAAGGTCGGCACGATATCGAGCTGCTCGTAGAGCTCTTTCAAACCGCCATTTACACCAACCAACAGGCCGGAAGCCGTCTTCGGACCAATGCCCGGAACGCCCGGGATGTTGTCGGACGAATCGCCCATCAACGCCAGGTAATCGATGATCTGCTCGGGAGCGACACCGAATTTCTCCTTCACGCCCTCAACGTCCATGGCGCTTCCGGTCATGGTGTTGACCAAGGTAATGTGCCCGTCGACCAGCTGCGCCATGTCCTTGTCGCCGGTGGAAATCACCACCGGACGGTCGGCGGCCGCGCTGCTGCGGGCCAGGGTGCCGATCACGTCGTCCGCTTCGACGCCTTCGACGCACAGCAGCGGGAAGCCCAGGGCGATCACGCTCTGGTGCAGCGGCTCGATCTGCACGCGCATGTCATCGGGCATGCTCGCGCGGTTGGCCTTGTATTCAGCGTACAGCTCATCGCGAAATGTCCCGCCCTTGGCGTCGAACACCACCGCGAACGGACTGTTCGGGTATTGCCTGCGCAGGCTTTTGAGCATGTTCAACACGCCCTTGACCGCGCCGGTAGGCAGGCCTTTGGAAGTGGTGAGCGGCGGCAGCGCGTGAAAGGCGCGGTACAGGTAAGAAGAACCGTCCACCAGGACGAGGGGGGCTTGGCTCATGAGCAGGATCAACCTTTTCGGCGGGTCAGGCGCTAGAATAGCCGGACCAATGACGACAAAGGGACAAGGTTATCATGCGTACAGTAAATCGCCTGTTGTTGACCGGCTTGATTGCACTCACTCCGATGGTGGCCATGGCGGCAGATACTGCCCCTTCGGGCGACCCGGAAGTCACCATTCGCACGGAAGGCGACAAGACCATTCAGGAATACCGCCAGAATGGTTTCCTGTACGCGATCAAGGTGACTCAGAAAGGCTTTCCGCCTTACTTCCTGGTGCGCGCGGACGGAACCGATGCGAACTTCATCCGCTCTGACCAGCCGGATATGCTGATCCCGTCATGGAAGATCTTCGAATGGAAATGATTTCTTAACTTTAATCGGCGCTGCTCCCCGCAGCGCCCGTAACGGCAGTTTTAACCATGTCTGTGTTCACCCCCCTGGCTCGGCCCGAGCTGGAAACCTTTCTTGCCCCTTACGGGCTCGGCCGCCTGCTTGATTTCCAGGGGATTGCCGCTGGTAGTGAAAACACCAATTTCTTCATCAGCCTGGAACAGGGCGAATTCGTCCTGACCCTGGTCGAGCGCGGCCCCGTGCAGGAAATGCCGTTCTTCATCGAACTGCTGGACGTGCTCCACGACGCTGATTTGCCAGTGCCTTACGCCCTGCGTACCACCGACGGCGTGGCCTTGCGCGAGTTGGCGGGCAAACCGGCGCTGTTGCAACCGCGCCTGGCGGGCAAGCACATCAAGGACGCCAACGCCCAGCATTGCGTGCAAGTGGGCGAATTGCTCGGCCACCTGCACCTCGCCACCCAAGGCGAAAAGGTACTGGAACGCAAGACCGATCGCGGGCTGGACTGGATGCTCAGCGAAGGCGCGCAACTGATCTCGCACCTCGACGCGGAACAACGCGGCCTGTTGCAAGCGGCGCTGGATGAGATCGAGGCGCACAAGGCGCAGATCCTCGCGCTGCCCCGGGCAAACATCCACGCCGACCTGTTTCGCGACAACGCGATGTTCGAAGGCACGCACCTGACCGGGCTGATCGACTTCTACAACGCCTGCTCGGGGCCGATGCTGTACGACGTGGCGATCGCCCTGAACGACTGGTGCTCGGACGCCGACGGCGTGATCGACGGCCAACGGGCGCGGGCGTTGCTGGGGGCTTATGCGGGCTTGCGGCCGTTCACCGCCAAGGAAGCAGAGCTTTGGCCGACCATGCTGCGTGTGGCCTGTGTGCGGTTCTGGCTGTCACGCCTGATTGCGGCGGAATCGTTCGCCGGGCAGGACGTGCTGATTCACGACCCGCGCGAGTTTCAGGTGCGCCTGGCGCAACGCCAGCAGGTCAAGACCCCGCTGCCGTTCGCGTTGTAAGCAATCACCCGGTCGCGCGCGGTCAGTGTGGGAGCTGGCTTGCCTGCGATAGCGGCGGGCCAGCTGACTCAGATGTAGCTGACACACCGCTATCGCAGGCAAGCCAGCTCCCACATTTTGTTTTGCGCAATGGCTTACAACGACTCCAGGCACCCAGCCAGGTCATTCCCCAGCTTCTCCAGCACCTGCTCATACCCCTGGGCGGAGGCCGGCGTATAGCCGCCCAACGCATCCAGCTCCGCCAGCTTCACCGGCAAACCCGCCACCAGCGTTTCCGCAAGGCGCGGGCGCAACGGCGGCTCGCTGAACACACAAGTCTTGCCCACTTCCTGCAAACGCGTACGCATCGCTGCCACATGCTGGGCGCCCGGCTGCACTTCTGCGGCCACACTGAACACCCCGGTGTGCTTGAGGCCGTAGGCATCTTCGAAGTAATCGAAGGCTTCATGGAACACGAAGTACGGCTTGCCGGCGACGTCCGCCATACGTGCCTTCAAGCGCGCGTCCAGTGCATCCATACGGCCATCAAAGGCCTTCACGTTGCTCTGGTAACGCTCGGCATTCGCCGGGTCGGCAGCGCTGAGATCCGCCGCCATGCGGTTCGCAATCACCCGGGCGTTGACCGTCGACAGCCACAAATGCGCATCCAGGCTGCCCGGGCGATGGTCATGATCATGTTCGTCGGCATCTTCAGCATGGGAGTGGCTATCTTCGGCGAACCGACGCAGTTTCATTCCCGGAAGGTCCTGCACCGCCACCGTCGGCAAGCTGCGGCCTTTCAAGACACGCGGCAGAAAGCTTTCCATGTCCGGGCCGATCCAATACAGCAGGTCCACCGACTGCACGCGCCGTACGTCGGAAGGGCGCAACGCATAGTTATGCGGCGAAGCGCCCGGCGGCAGCAATACCTCGGGAATCGCCACGCCATCCTGCACAGCAGCAGCAATCAGTTGTAACGGTTTGATACTGGTCAGCACCCGAACCTCCGCCTGAGCGGCACCGGCAAGCAGCAAACTGGTGACAAATACGACAAAAACGGGAAAAAGTCTGGACACGATGACCACTCAAGGAGGCAGGAACAGGTAACATAATAACGTCTCTCACAAATATCTGTCGCCGCTCATGCCTAAAACACCGCTTGCCAGCCGTCCCCATGACCACTCTCACTGCGTGCACAGCGCGCTGTCAGAGGCCGACGCCTTGTGCGCGCGCCAAGGCCTGCGCCTGACCGCCCTGCGTCGCCGGGTGCTGGAGCTGGTGTGGCAAAGCCACAAGCCGCTGGGTGCCTACGACATCCTCGGCGTGCTCAGCGAGCAGGACGGCCGCCGCGCCGCGCCGCCCACGGTGTACCGCGCGCTGGACTTCCTGCTGGACAACGGCCTGGTGCACCGCATCTCATCGCTCAACGCCTTTGTCGGCTGCAACCACCCGGAACACGCGCACCAGGGCCAGTTCCTGATTTGCCGCGAGTGCCACGCCGCCATCGAACTTGAGCAAAAAAGCATCAGCGACAGCATCATCAAGAGCGCCGGCGACGTCGGCTTCAAGGTCGAAGGGCAAACCGTCGAAGTCGTCGGTGTGTGCTCGGGCTGCCAGGGGGCTTGATGAGCACTGCGTTAATCCGCCTGGAGCAGGTCGGGGTCACGTTCGCCGGGCAAAACGTGCTGGATAACATCGCGCTGAGCGTCGAGCCAGGTCAGATCGTCACGCTGATCGGCCCCAACGGTGCCGGCAAGACCACCCTGGTGCGCGCCGTACTCGGCCTGCTCAAGCCCGACAGCGGCAGCGTGTGGCGCAAGCCGAAGCTGCGGGTCGGCTACATGCCGCAGAAGCTGCATGTGGACCCGACCTTGCCCCTGTCAGTGCTGCGCTTCCTGCGCCTGGTGCCCGGTGTCGACCGTGCCCGCGCACAGTCCGCCCTCAAGGAAGTGGGCGCCGAACAGGTGATCGACAGCCCGGTGCAAAGCATCTCCGGCGGCGAAATGCAGCGCGTGCTGCTGGCCCGCGCCCTGCTGCGCGAGCCGGAATTGCTGGTACTGGATGAACCCGTACAGGGCGTCGACGTCGCCGGCCAGGCCGAGCTGTACAGCCTGATCACCCGCCTGCGGGACCGCCATGGTTGCGGCGTGCTGATGGTCTCCCACGACCTGCACCTGGTGATGAGCACCACCGACCAGGTGGTGTGCCTCAATCGCCACGTGTGCTGCTCCGGCCACCCGGAACAGGTCAGCGGTGACCCGGCTTTCGTCGAGCTGTTCGGCAAGAACGCCCAGAGCCTGGCGATCTACCACCACCATCACGACCACGCCCATGACCTGCATGGCGCCGTAGTCGATGACTCCACCGCATCCCACACCCACGTTCATGGAGATAGCTGCAAGCATGGCTGATTTTCTGCTCTACGCCCTGCTGGCAGGCTTGGCTCTGGCGCTGGTGGCGGGCCCACTGGGCTCGTTCGTGGTCTGGCGGCGCATGGCCTATTTTGGCGACACCCTGTCCCACGCTGCGCTGCTGGGCGTGGCCATGGGATTTCTGCTGGATGTGAGCCCGACCATTGCCGTCACCGTCGGCTGCCTGCTGTTGGCTGTGCTGCTGGTGACCCTGCAACAGCGTCAGCCGCTGGCCTCCGATACCCTGCTGGGCATCCTGGCCCCAAGCACCTTGTCCCTGGGCCTGGTGGTGCTGAGCTTCATGCATGAAGTGCGTATCGACCTGATGGCCTACCTGTTCGGCGACCTGCTGGCTATCAGCCCCACCGACCTGGCGTGGATTCTAGGCGGCAGCGCGGCAGTGCTGGTGCTGCTGGTGACGCTGTGGCGCCCGCTGCTGGCGATCACCGTTCACGAAGAACTGGCCACCGTCGAAGGCTTGCCCGTGGCGGCGCTGCGCATGACCCTGATGCTGCTGATCGCCGTGGTGATCGCTGTCGCGATGAAGATTGTCGGCGTATTGTTGATCACATCGCTGCTGATCATCCCGGCTGCTGCGGCCCAGCGTCACGCCCGCTCGCCGGAGCAAATGGCGCTCGGCGCCAGCCTTCTGGGGATGCTCGCGGTGTGTGGTGGCCTGGCGCTGTCCTGGTTCAAGGACACCCCGGCCGGGCCGTCGATTGTGGTCACGGCGGCCGCCCTGTTTCTGCTGAGTTTTGTCCTGCCCCGTCGTGGGGTGTAGACTTGCTCGCTTTTTGCGCAATTAGAGAGTCGCAGGAATGAAGCTGTTCAACTCCCGTTATCTGCTCCTTGCCGCATTTTCCTTGCTGCTGGGCGCCTGCCAAAGCACCCCGCCCGCCGCCCCCCAGGCGCCGGACGCGCGCGCTGCGGCCATCGCACAGCTGGAGCAAAACCTCGCCAGCAGTGAACTGGCCACCGCCGAAGACGAGCTGGCCGCCTTGCAGGCCCAGTCGCCCAACGACCCGGCGCTGGAGCCTTATCAGCGCCAACTGGCCGAAGCCTATTTGCAGCGCAGCCAGATCGTTCTGCAAAAGGGTGATGTCAACGCTGCCGCGACGGCCCTGAGCCGCGCACGGGCATTGATGCCCAAGGCTCCGGCGCTGACCGGTGGCGTCAACAGTGCGATCGCCCATGCCCGTAAAGTCGAGCTGGACAAAGCCGAGGCCGCCCTGAAAGCCGCCGAAGCCAAGCCGCCGGCCAAGGTCATCGACCCGGCAGCGCCAAGCACTACGGTTGCGCTGAACCTCACCGATATCGAGGCACTGCGCCATCAACTGGATGAGATCGCCACCGATGTGGTGAATTACCAGTGCGATGTGAGCATCCAGGCACCGCGCACCGAAGATTACCCATGGCTGGCCACGTTGCTGACCAAACGGGTGAAGCGCATCGATTCGGGGTATGACCTGAAGATTCACCGGCAGATCCTGAAGAAGGTTCCGGCGCAGGTCGTGCTGATTCCGCGTAAGACTGAATAAAGCATCGCAGGCAAGCCAGCTCCCACACTTGAATGTATTCACAATTCAAAATGTGGGAGCTGGCTTGCCTGCGATAGCGGTCTAACAAACAACCAATAGCTTAAGCCGGAACAGCTTTAGCCTTCGGCTCCCGATCCCAGACCCGATGCTGGGCAATCGCCGCAAAAAACGCTTTCAACGCCTTCGCATCGCCGCCCACAATCAAGCCCGCATCCGCCTCAAGCTTCAGCACATCCAGCAACTGCTTCGCCTCACCGGCCAGGGCAATTGCTTTCAAGTGCTTGTAGGCCTCCAGCAGGTAATGCAACGCCACACCATCAGCGCTCAACGCCTGAACCGACTTGGCGCCACCCGGCACAAACACCGCATCGAACGCCACCGAAGGCAAGCCTTCCATGGAAGCATCCACCGGCAGGCTCTTGCCATCCGCCGTCGTTACCGGCGCCGAGGTAGGCCCCAGCAACTTCGCATGCGCACCTGCAGCCTCAAGCGCCTTCTTCAAGGCATCAATCGCCGCACCATCAACACCGTTCGCCGCCAGAATCGCCACCTTGCGGGTCTTGATATCACCCGACAGCAAATTGGCCTGGCTCAACGCTGGCGAGCGTTCCGGAGACGTCTTGCGCTCTGGCACCGTACCTTTAGTCGGTGCTGGCAAGCCCAGGTTCTGCGCCACACGCTTGGCCAGTTCCAAGTCGATGTTGGCGAGGATCTCGTTCACCTGGCGAGCGCGAATAAATTCACGCTCCACCTTGCCCAGTTCAAAGCTGTAGGCGGCGATGATGTGCTCCTGCTCGTGCTTGCTCATGCTGCGGAAAAAAAGGCGCGCCTGGGAGAAGTGATCACCGAACGACTCGCTGCGCTCACGGATCTTGTGGGCATCAATGCGCTCCGGATACGTCTCAAAACCACCGTCCTGCGCCGCAGGCGGAGTTTCTTTCGGCCAGCCGCCATCAATCGAGTTCGGCTCGTAGGACGCGCGGCCCTTGTCGATGGTGGTGCGGTGCATGGCATCGCGCTGGCCGTTATGGAACGGCGCTACCGGACGGTTGATCGGCAACTCGTGAAAGTTCGGCCCGCCCAGTCGGCTGATCTGCGTATCGGTGTAGGAAAACAGACGGCCTTGCAGCAGCGGGTCATTGGAGAAGTCGATGCCCGGCACGATATGCCCCGGGCAGAACGCCACTTGCTCGGTCTCGGCAAAGTAGTTGTCCGGGTTGCGGTTGAGCACCATTTTGCCCAACGGCGTGATCGGCACCAGCTCTTCGGGGATCAGCTTGGTCGGGTCGAGAATATCGAAGTCGAACTTATGCTCGTCCTCTTCGGCGATGATCTGCACGCCCAATTCCCACTCCGGGTAATCGCCACTTTCAATGGATTCCCACAGGTCACGACGGTGGAAGTCCGTGTCTTTGCCCGCCAGCTTCTGCGCCTCGTCCCACACCAGGGAGCAGGTGCCGACGGTAGGCCGCCAGTGGAATTTGACGAAGTTGGATTTGCCCTCGGCATTCACCAGGCGGAAGGTGTGCACGCCAAACCCCTGCATGGTTCGCAGGCTTTTCGGAATGGCCCGGTCAGACATGGCCCAGATCACCATGTGCGCCGACTCCGGCTGCAGCGAGACAAAATCCCAGAACGTATCGTGGGCTGAGCCGCCGGTAGGAATCTCGTTGTGGGGCTCAGGTTTTACCGCATGCACGAAGTCAGGAAACTTGATCGCGTCCTGAATGAAAAACACCGGCATGTTGTTGCCCACCAGGTCGAAGTTGCCTTCGTCGGTGAAGAACTTCACGGCAAACCCACGCACGTCACGCACGGTATCGCCGGAACCGCGAGGCCCCTGAACCGTGGAGAAGCGCGCAAATACCGGGGTTTTATGCTCCGGGTTACGCAGGAACCCGGCCTTGGTCAGCACCGAATGGTTTTCATAGGTCTGGAAATAGCCGTGGGCACCGGTGCCCCGGGCGTGGACGATGCGTTCCGGGATCCGCTCATGGTCAAAGTGCGTGATTTTTTCACGCATGATGAAGTCTTCCAGCAGCGATGGGCCACGGGAGCCGACCTTCAAGCTGTTCTGGTTATCGGAAACCTTCACGCCCTGGTTGGTGCGCAGCGCCTGGCCCGTCGCGTCGGAGCGGAATGTTTCCAGGCTTTGCAGCTTGGCGTTGGTGTTGCCACGGTCCAGAGTGTCGGTGCCCGCAAGTTCGCTCTTGGGCGGGGTAACTGGCTTCTTAGTACTCATCAGACAAAAACTCCTCGTTTGCGTAGGCCAGAGCGATCCCCGGCTCTTCTTGAGCAAAACCCCAGGCACGGCACCTGGGAGTTTCGAGTTGCTTATGTAGTGACTGACACGGTTTTGTACCGTTCCTTTTTTATGACCTTTGATCGCGTTATTGCCAAATCGCTGGTCGGATGAGAAATAAATGCTAAGAAACGCTATACGGACAGGCTAAAATGCGCGCCCGGCTAACCGCTGATCCCTTTTTAATGCGCCCCACAAGGTTCGCTACGTGATCGAGTTTCATAACGTCCATAAAACCTACCGGGTCGCCGGTAAGGATATCCCCGCACTGCATCCCACCAACCTGCGCGTCGAAAATGGCCAGGTGTTTGGTCTGATCGGCCATTCCGGTGCGGGAAAAAGTACTTTGCTGCGTCTGATCAACCGCCTGGAGCAACCCAGCGGTGGCCAGATCAAGGTCGATGACGAAGAAGTCACCGCCCTCGACGCCAACGGCCTGCGCCGTTTCCGGCAACAGGTCGGGATGATCTTCCAGCACTTCAACCTGCTGGCATCCAAGACCGTTGCCGACAACGTGGCGCTGCCGCTGACCCTCGCGGGCGAACTTTCCCGCAAGGAAATCGACCTGCGCGTGGCCGAATTGCTGGCCCGGGTCGGCCTGTCCGACCACGCCAAGAAGTACCCGGCGCAGTTGTCGGGCGGCCAGAAGCAGCGCGTCGGCATTGCCCGCGCCCTGGCCACCAAGCCGAAAATCCTGCTATGCGACGAAGCCACCAGCGCCCTCGACCCGCAGACCACGGCCTCGGTCCTGCAACTGCTGGCCGAGATCAACCGCGAGCTGAAGTTGACCATCGTGCTGATCACTCATGAAATGGACGTGATCCGCCGCGTGTGCGACCACGTGGCCGTGATGGACGCCGGCGTGATCGTCGAGCAAGGCACCGTCGCCGACGTATTCCTGCACCCCAAGCACCCGACCACCAAGCGCTTCGTGCAGGAATCCGAGCAAGTCGACGAAGGCGAACAGCGTGATGACTTCGCCCATGTACCGGGGCGCATCGTGCGCCTGACGTTCCAGGGCGAAGCGACCTACGCGCCGCTGCTGGGTACCGTCGCCCGCGACACGGGTGTGGACTACAGCATCCTCGCCGGTCGTATCGACCGCATCAAAGACATTCCCTACGGGCAACTGACCCTCGCCGTCACCGGCGGTGACATGGAGGCCGCCTTCGCCGCCTTCACCGCGGCAGACGTCCATATGGAGGTGCTGCGCTAATGGAAATCCTCTTGAGCTTTTTCTCGAACATCGACTGGTCGGAAATCCTGCTCGCCACCGGCGACACCATGACCATGCTGTTCGGCTCGCTGCTGTTCACCGTATTGCTGGGCTTGCCGTTGGGCGTGCTGCTGTTCCTGTGCAGCCCGCGTCAGCTGTTCGAACAAAAGAATGTTTATGCGCTGTTGTCGCTGGTGGTGAACATCCTGCGTTCGCTGCCGTTCATTATCCTGTTGATCGTAATGATCCCGTTCACGGTGCTGATCACCGGCACCTCGCTGGGTGTTGCCGGTGCAATTCCGCCACTGGTGGTGGGTGCCACGCCGTTCTTTGCGCGCCTGGTGGAAACCGCGCTGCGTGAAGTGGACCGCGGGATTATCGAAGCGACCCAGGCCATGGGCGCGACCACTCGCCAGATCATTACCAACGCGTTGCTGCCCGAAGCCCGCCCCGGCATCTTCGCGGCAATTACGGTGACGGCGATTACACTGGTTTCCTACACGGCCATGGCCGGCGTAGTGGGTGCCGGTGGCCTGGGTGACTTGGCGATCCGCTTCGGTTATCAGCGCTTCCAGACCGACGTGATGGTGGTCACCGTGGTGCTGCTGTTGATCCTGGTACAAATTCTGCAAACCGTCGGCGACAAGCTGGTGGTGCACTTTTCTCGAAAATAACGGCTATTGCCGGCGTTAAGCCGGCCAATTCCCGAACAAGGAGCTTGTTGAATGAAAAAACTACTGGTTGCTTTCGCCGCCGTTGCCGCGTTCTCCGCCCACGCCGCCGAAACCCTCACCGTGGCCGCGTCCCCGGTGCCGCACGCTGAAATCCTCGAATTCGTGAAGCCGGCTCTGGCCAAGGAAGGCGTGGACCTGCAGGTCAAAGTCTTCACCGACTACGTTCAGCCAAACGTACAGGTGGCCGAAAAGCGCCTGGACGCCAACTTCTTCCAGCACCAGCCGTACCTGGATGAATTCAACAAAGCCAAGGGCACTCACCTGGTGAGCGTTGGCGCTGTGCACCTGGAGCCCCTGGGCGCCTACTCCAGCAAGTACAAGAAGCTGGAAGACCTGCCAAGCGGCGCCAACGTCGTGATCCCGAACGACGCCACCAACGGCGGCCGCGCGCTGTTGCTGCTGGCCAAGCACAACCTGATCACCCTGAAGGACCCGACCAACATCCTGTCGACCATCAAGGACATCACCGGCAACCCGAAAGACCTGAAATTCCGCGAACTGGAAGCCGCCACCCTGCCGCGCGTGCTGACCCAGGTCGACCTGGCGCTGATCAACACCAACTACGCCCTGGAAGCCAAGCTGGACCCGTCCAAGGACGCACTGGTGATTGAAGGCAACGACTCGCCTTACGTGAACATCCTGGTGACCCGCGAAGACAACAAGGATTCGGATGCGGTGAAGAAGCTGGTTGCAGCCCTGCACACCCCGGAAGTGAAAGCGTTCATTCTTGAGAAGTACAAAGGCGCGATCCTGCCGGCGTTCTGATCCAAAGCTGAAACCCGATCTCCCAAACACTGGAGATTAAATGTGGGAGCTGGCTTGCCTGCGATGGCATCGCTGCGGTGTATCAGTAACACCGCGCCGCCTGTATCGCAGGCAAGCCAGCTCCCACACTTTTAAGCGCTACACGCCCGGCAACACCTTGGGCATATCTCGCAGCCGGATCCACGGCTCATTGCGCCACTGCAACACACTCAAACTTGCCGTCGACCAGGCCAACCAACTCAGGGCCGGGCTTTCGCTTGCCTGCTGTTTACCATGCAGGGCGGGCACCACTTCATGGGTCAGCCATTGGCGCAGGGCGCGGTTTTCAGGGCAGTAGTGATAGATCAACATCGCGTACACCCCGGACTCGCTGAGCATCAACGTCGGTGCAGCGTGACCGTGGGTAATCGCGGTTAATGTTTGTTGTTGGTCAGGATCGAGCTTGCGCAGCAGAGCTTCGTTGAGATGCAGACCCATCAGATGGCCAATGTCGCGGGCGCTGAACCAGGCTTGGGCGTCGATGAGGATGGCGTGCAGTTGCTGGTGATGGCGGGTGAAGACTTCGGGGGTGAAGGGCGGGTCAGGGGTAAGTGTTGTCATGGTCTGGCTCCTAACGTATTAAGGGACCGCCAAGCACTACTTCCACGTAATGGGTGGCGGCTGTACGCAGGTGTGGAAGACCGGGACGTTAGGCACCCGGCGCGCTCGAAAGCGCCCCGCGCACAACCACCATAAAACACAGACGATAAAAAGCGCCTGACTCTAGGTGGCGCTTTGTGCGCCTAACGATATAAGGGCTTCCACACCCTGTCACTGAATTTGCAGCGACAGGGCAAAGACTAGTCAGTCGACGCATGCCAAACAAGTTCGCGCCGACCGCTACACGTTGCGGGAAAAGTCCGACGACACACCGTTCAGGCACCGTGCACATAACCCTGTGGGAGCGGGCTTGCTCGCGAAGGCGGTGGTTCAGTCGATACATCTGTTGACTGACACACCGCCTTCGCGAGCAAGCCCGCTCCCACATTTGATTTGTGTCGCTCAGAAAATGGTCGGCAAGCTTATTTACGCTGCAACAACCCCGGGAACTGCGCCACCAGCTTCTGGTTGTTCAACGGCGCCCGGATAAACCCGCGTTGCGTTCCATCCGGACCGATCAGCGCAAGGTTGCCGCTGTGGTCGACGGTGTAGTTGGGCTTGCTGGTGTCTGCCGGAATAAACGGAATGCTCACCGCATTCGAAACCTTCTGCACATCGTCCACATTCGCACCGGTCAGGCCCTCGAACTGTGGATCGAAGTAGCCCAGGTACTGCTTGAGCTGCGCCGGTGTATCGCGGTTCGGGTCAACGCTGACCAAGATCACCTGCAACTTGTCCACAACGTCTTTGGGCAGCTCGCTCTTGATCTGCCGCAGCTGGGCGAGGGTGGTCGGGCAGATGTCCGGGCAGAAGGTGTAGCCGAAGAACAACACGCTCCACTTGCCCTTCAGCTCGTTGACCACCACCGGATGGCCGTCCTGGTTGGTCATGGTCACGGGCGGCAACTGGCGGCTTTGCGGCAGCAGGATGATGCCCGCATCGATCAAGGCCGTCGGGTCGCCCTGGCCTTTGCCACTCAGGACTTTGTTGACGGTCAGGCCCATGATCAACGCGACAATGGCCACCAGAATGAAGACAGTTTTTTGAGTTCGAGTCATAGGTTCAACAATAGGTAATGGTCTACGAGCAGGGCGATAAACAGCATGAACAGGTACCCGATAGAGTACTTGAAGGTGTTGATCGCCGCGTGCGGCCGACTGCCACGGTACAGCACCCAGGCCCATTGCAGAAAGCGCCCGCCCAGAACCAGTGCGCACACCAGGTACAGCATGCCGCTCATGTGGATGACATAGGGCATCAGGCTGACCGCCAGCAAGGCGAAGGTGTAGAGCAGGATATGCACCTTGGTGTAGTGCTCGCCGTGGGTCACGGGCAGCATCGGGATGTCGGCCTTGGCGTATTCCTCCTTGCGGTGAATCGCCAGGGCCCAGAAGTGCGGCGGGGTCCAGGCGAAGATGATCAGCACCAGCAACAGAGGCTCGGCGCTGACGTGGCCGGTGACGGCGACCCAGCCCAGCAACGGCGGCGCGGCGCCGGCGAGGCCGCCGATAACGATGTTCTGCGGCGTCGCACGCTTGAGAAAGCCGGTATAGATCACCGCATAACCCAACAGCGAGGCCAGGGTCAGCCAGGCGGCCAGCGGATTGGTAAACGCCAGCAACAGCGCCAGCCCGGCCACCGCCAGCACCATCGCAAAAACAAGCGCCGCCACAGGCGATACGCGCCCTTCCGCCAGCGGGCGCTTATGGGTACGCGCCATCAGCGCATCGATGCGCCGGTCCACCACATGGTTGACCGCCGCCGCGCCGCCGGCACACAGCGCGATCCCCAGGTTGCCGAAAATCAGCACCGGCCACGGCACCCCGGCGCGGGTGGCGAGGAACATGCCCACCAGCGAGGTGATGAGCATCAGCACCACCACTTTTGGCTTGGTCAGCTCCAGATAGTCACGCCAGATCGCCTGGCTGTGACGCTCGCTGATCAAGGTCGCCATGGCATCTCTCCTTTAATGGTTATGAGGCCCGACACGTGTTTACGCGGGCTGAAGCGCCAGCCGAACGGCAACTGATGTCGCACCCGAACCAGGCTGGTGCGGGCGTGGTAATTGACCAGCACCAGCGTCAGCAGCAACGCCGCGCCGCCGGCGTTATGCGCGACCGCAACCGGCAGCGGCAGGTGGAAGTACACGTTGCTCAGGCCCAGGCAGAGTTGCGCCGCCAGGGCGATCAGCAACAGGCCCGCCAGGCGGGTCATGCCGACCACCTTGAGCTGCCAGGCCAGGCCCAGCAACACGACAGTGACCAGCAGCGCGCCAATCCGGTGGGTGAGGTGAATCGCCGTGCGCGCATCACTGTCCAGTTGCCCGCCGAGGTAATTGGGGCCGATATGCTGGGTCAGGTGAAAGCCATTGGCGAAATCCGCCGCCGGCCACCATTGCCCGTGACAGGTCGGCAGGTCGATACACGCCACGGCTGCGTAGTTGGAGCTGACCCATCCACCCAGCGCGATCTGGCCGATCACCAGCACCAGCCCGGCCGTCGCCCAATACTGCAAACGCCTGGGCACGATCAGCGCCGGCAATACGCCGGACAATCGCAGCGTCAGTAAGAACAGCAGGCTCAACGTCGCAAACCCGCCCAATAAATGCCCGGTGACCACTTGCGGCCAGAGCTTCAGCGTCACCGTCCACATGCCAAACGCCGCCTGGGCGAACACCACCGCCAACAGGAACAACGGCAGCTTCAACGGCTGGCCCGGATGATGCCGATGGGTCCAGGCGCGCGCCGCCAGCAGCACGATCAACAGCCCGAGGGTGCCGGCGAAGTAACGGTGGGTCATCTCGTTCCAGCCCTTGTCCGCCTCGACCGGCGTGTCCGGGTAATGCAGTTCGGCATGGGCCAGCTGGGCTTCGCTTTTTGGCACGCTGATAAAGCCATAACAACCCGGCCAATCCGGGCAACCGAGACCCGCGTGGGTGAGGCGGGTATAGGCGCCCAGCAGCACCACGATCAGGGCCAGCAGGGTGGCAAACAGCGCGAGGCGAAATCCAGGTTTGGCCATGACGGTGTCCTTATCCGATGTTCGACAGTTTCAGCAGCAGGCGCAGGTCGTTGAGCAGGTCCTTGCCCTTGACCCGGGCGTCGTAGCGCAGCACCAGGTTGCCGTGGGGGTCGACGATCCACAGCTGGGCATCGCCGCTGCCTTGGGCGGCGGCGTCTTTGTTGAAGGTCGACAGGTCCAGGGAATAGCGTTGCAGTTGCGGGTATTCGGCCTTGAGTTTGGCGTCATACGCGGTGCTGACCGGCTGCGCACTGGCCAGGGCGTGGCTGGCGCGGGAGGCATCACGGCCCAGGCCGATCTGGAGTTGGCGTGCGAGGTACACCAGTTGCTGGCAGTCGGCGGCGCAGGCGGTGGGCGCGGTGACCAGCAGTTGCCAGCGGTCTTCGTCAGCCTGCACGCCAATGTCGGCACGGGTCTGGCCATTGCCGATCATCTCGCCGTGGTAACTGCGGCTGTCCGGCACCCAGAACTGCAGCTTGTACATGAAGGTGGCGAGCACCATCGGGCCGACCACCATCAGCAGGATCAGGATCAGTTGCCAGCGGCCCTTGCGCCGATTGGGCGCTGCCGGCGTGTCAGACATGTTGAGTGGATTCATGGCCGCTCCCATGGCGCTTCTCCTTTTTTGTGTTGTGCCATCCGAGGTAGAGGTAAAGGCCGAACAGCGCCACCGCCATGGCGAACCACTGCACGGCATAGCCCAGGTGTTTTTCCGGGCCCATGGCGACCACGGGCCAGCTGGTTTCGTAGGTGGCCGGGCCCGCTTCAGCCCGCACTTCATGGGCGAATCCGCTGCGACCCAACTCGGCCCACAACGCCTCGGGATGCAGCGCGGTCAGCAATCGTGGCCACTGTGCGCCCGCCGGATCGGCATGCAACTGGAAGGTCTCGCCAGGCGCCACATAGACCCAGGCATCGAGATTCAGCAGTTGTTCGGGAGTGGTGAAAACCGGTGGTGCGCGCCGGTCCGGCCAAGGCAGCCAGCCACGATTGAGCAACAGCCACTCGCCGCTGGCCTGATCATGGAAAGGTTGCAGTAGCTCCACACCGACCTTGCCGTCGCGAAAGCGGTTATCCAGCAACACGCTGTGCTCGGCATCGAACTGCCCGCGCAAATGCACACGACGGAACGCCGGATCTTCGGTGGCCTGCAGTTGCGTGCTGCTCATGGGCTCGGCAGCGCGGCGCTCGGCGTAAGTGTCCAGCAGCGCCTGTTTTTCGTGACCGCGAGACAGCTGCCAAAAGCCGAGAAATACCAGTAACGGCAGCAGCACGAGTACCACCAGCGTCGGCGCAATACCGGGGCGAAAGGGTTTCATGGCATTGCCGCAGAGGTCGGTGCTGCGCTGGCTATACTGAATCTCATTGCTCGCCCCCTCCAAAAAAGAGCCCCGGAGCCCACCATGCTCAAAGCAGCCATTGCCCTGATGCTGATTGCTACCGTCGTGAGCCTGTTCAGTGGCTTGTTCTTCCTGGTCAAGGACGAGGGCAACTCCAACCGCCTCGTCACTGCCTTGACCGTGCGTGTGGCGCTGGCCGTGATCACCCTGGGGTTGATCACCTGGGGTTTCTTCAGCGGCCAGCTGGTATCTCATGCGCCCTGGTGAAACACCTCAAAGCACGTAAACGAAGAAAAACAGCCCGATCCACACCACGTCCACAAAGTGCCAATACCAACTGGCCGCCTCGAACCCGAACTGGTGTTCGTTGTTGAAATGCCCTTTCAGGATGCGCATCAGCATCACAAACAAAATGATCGTGCCGATGGTCACGTGGGCACCGTGGAAGCCGGTGAGCATGAAGAAGGTCGCGCCGTACACGCCGGAACCCAGGGTCAGGCCCAACTCCTTATAGGCATGGATGTATTCCTCGGCCTGGAACCCGAGAAACGCCCAACCCAGCAACACGGTGATCGCCAGCCAGATCTTCAGTGCGCCGCGATGGCCTTTGCGCAAGGCATGGTGGGCGATAGTGATGGTCACGCTGGAGCTGACCAGCAAGATCGTGTTGATCAGCGGCAAGCCCCACGGGCTGATGGTGCCCTTGGGCGCCGGAAACATTTTCGGGTCAGGATTGTTCAGCAGCGGCCAGGCAAATTCGAAGTTCGGCCACAGCATGTGCGCGATGCCCTTGTGGCCTTCGCCCGCCAACCACGGCGCCGACATGTGCCGCACATAAAACAGCGCACCGAAAAAAGCGATGAAGAACATCACCTCGGAAAAGATGAACCAGGTCATGCCCCAGCGAAAGGAGCGGTCCATCTGTGAACTGTACAAACCGGCGCGGCTTTCCTTGATCACCGCGCCGAACCAGCCAAACATCATGTAGGCCAGCAGCAAGCCACCGACGAAAAAGATCAGCGGGCCGTGGGATTCCGGGCGTGCGGCCTTCAAATCGTTAAACCAGGTAGCCAGCCCGACCACCGTAATCAGCATGCCCAGCGTGGCAATTATTGGCCATTTGCTCTGTGCTGGTACGTAGTACGTATCATGAGTCGACATGTATTCGTTCTCCTAATCGAGCCCGCAAGCAACGCCTAGCCGCCGGTATGGACAGCCACGGGCGGTTGGCGCGCGGTGATATCGAACAGCGTGTACGCCAGGGTCAAATGCTTCACATCCTTGGGCATGTCGCGGTCGACAATGAAGCGCACCGGCATCTCTATGCGCTGACCTGGCTGTAGCACTTGCTGGGTGAAGCAAAAACACTCGGTCTTGTGGAAGTACATCGCCGCCTCGGCCGGCGAAATGCTCGGCACCGCCTGGGCGGTCATCGGCTTGTCGGTGGGGTTGTAGGCCACGAACAGCATCTCGGTGACTGCGCCGGGATTGACCACCACCTCGTCGGCCTTGGAGTGGAATTCCCAGACCATATCGATGGCATTGGTGGACAGGAACTGCACCCGCACCTGCCGCGTCGGGTCCACCACCTGCTCGCCTTCGTACTGCCCGGCGGTCTTGCCATTGATGCCGAACGCCTTGCACATCACGTCGTAGATCGGGACCAGGGCAAAGCCGAAGGCGAACATCGCCACCACCAGGATCAGCAGGCGCGTGACCAGGCGCTTGATAGGCACGGACTCAAGCATGGCGGCCACCTGCGAATGAATGTTCTGCGAATGGCCTTTCTGTGGGAGCTGGGTTGCCTGCGATGCTGGCAACTCGGTCGTTCAGGTACACCGAAGTGATGCCATCCCAGGCAAGCCAGCTCCCACAGGATAGGGAGGTGTTCATTTGACCTCCGGCGGCGTGGTGAAGGTGTGGTACGGCGCAGGCGAAGGGATGCTCCACTCCAGCCCTTCGGCGCCATCCCACGGCTTGGCCGGCGCAGGCGGGCCGCCACGGATGCACTTGATGACGATGAACAGGAAGAAGATCTGCGTCGCGCCAAAAGTGAAGGCACCGATGGAGGAGACCATGTTGAAATCGGCGAACTGCAGGTTGTAGTCCGGCACCCGACGCGGCATGCCGGCAAGCCCTACGAAGTGCATCGGGAAGAACGCCATGTTCATCCCCACGAACGACAGCCAGAAGTGCAGCTTGCCCAGGGTTTCGTCGTACATGTGGCCGGTCCATTTCGGCAGCCAGTAGTAGGCCGAGGCGAAGATCCCGAAGATCGCCCCAGGCACCAGTACGTAATGGAAGTGCGCCACCACGAAGTAGGTGTCGTGGTACTGGAAGTCCGCCGGGGCGATGGCCAGCATCAGCCCGGAGAAACCGCCGATGGTGAACAGAATCACGAAGGCCACCGCGAACAGCATCGGCGTCTCGAAGGTCAGCGAGCCTTGCCACATGGTGCTGACCCAGTTGAACACTTTCACGCCCGTGGGCACCGCGATCAGCAGCGTGGCGTACATGAAGAACAGCTCGCCCACCAGCGGGATGCCCACCACGAACATGTGGTGCGCCCACACGATGAACGACAGGAACGCGATGCTCGCCGTGGCGTACACCATCGAGGTGTAGCCGAACAGCGGCTTGCGCGAGAAGGTCGGGATGATCGAGCTGACGGCACCGAACGCCGGCAGGATCATGATGTACACCTCGGGGTGGCCGAAGAACCAGAACACATGCTGGAACAGCACCGGGTCACCACCACCGGCGGCACTGAAGAAGCTGGTGCCGAAGTGGATGTCCATCAGCATCATGGTCACGCAGCCCGCCAGTACCGGCATCACCGCGATCAGCAGGAAGGCTGTGATCAGCCAGGTCCAGACGAACAGCGGCATTTTCATCAACGTCATGCCGGGGGCGCGCAGGTTGAGGATGGTGGCGACCACGTTGATCGCGCCCATGATCGAACTGATGCCCATCAAGTGGATGGCGAAGATGAAGAACGTCACGCTTTCCGGCGCGTAGGTGGTGGAGAGCGGGGCGTAGAAGGTCCAGCCGAAGTTCGGCCCGCCGCCGGGCATGAACAGGGTGGAAACCAGCATCAGGAACGCCGCCGGCAACAGCCAGAAACTGAAGTTGTTCATGCGCGGCAGGGCCATGTCGGGCGCGCCGATCATCAACGGGATCATCCAGTTGGCCAGGCCGACAAACGCCGGCATCACC
The DNA here is from genome assembly GCF_013385495.1 of Pseudomonas sp. F8002. Classification (NCBI taxonomy): domain Bacteria; kingdom Pseudomonadati; phylum Pseudomonadota; class Gammaproteobacteria; order Pseudomonadales; family Pseudomonadaceae; genus Pseudomonas; species Pseudomonas sp. F8002. The sequence continues at coordinate 59,684 of NZ_JACAPW010000041.1, forward strand.
GCACCGAACACCATCACCAGGCCGTGCATGGTGGTCATCTGGTTGAAGAACGCCGGCTCGACGATCTGCAAACCCGGCTGGAACAGCTCGGCACGAATCACCATGGCGAACGAGCCACCAAGCAGGAACATACAGAAGCTGAACCACAGGTACATCGTGCCGATGTCTTTGTGGTTGGTGGTCAGTACCCAACGCATCAGGCCCTTGGCGGGGCCGTGAGCGTGGTCACCGGCATGACCGTGGTCATCGATCACAGCGCTCATGGCCTTTCTCCTGCGAACGAGTGGGCGGGACGGTTCAGGGAATATGCAATGAAGGAAGTCATTTGCTTTCCGCCTGTTTCAGAGCCAGCACGTCTTTAGGCGTGACCATGTCGCCTTTGTTGTTGCCCCAGGCGTTACGTTCATAGGTCACGACCGCCGCGATATCGACTTCCGACAGTTGCTTGCCGAACGCCGCCATGGCGGTGCCGGGCTTGCCGAAGTACACGCGGTGCAGGTGGTCTTCCTTGGGCCCGGTGGCAATCGGCGAGCCCTTGAGCGCCGGGAACATCGGCGGCAGGCCCTGGCCTTCGGCCTGGTGACAGGCGACGCAGGTGGTGTGGTAGATCTTGTCGCCACGGGCCACCAGCTCATCCAGGGTCCATTCCTTGGAGGTCAGCTCCTTGAGCTTGGCGGCCTCTTCCTTACGCTCGCCGAGCCAAGTGTCGTAGTCGGCCTTGGATTTGACCTCCACCACGATGGGCATGAATCCGTGGTCCTTGCCGCACAGCTCGGCGCACTGGCCGCGATAGATGCCGGGCTTTTCGATGCGGGTCCAGGCCTCGTTGACGAAGCCGGGAATCGCATCACGCTTCACCGCAAACGCCGGCACCCACCAGGAGTGAATCACGTCCGCAGCGGTCACCAAGAAACGCACCTTGGCACCCACCGGCAGCACCAGCGGCTGGTCGACTTCCAACAGGTAATGCTCGCCTTTGACGGCCTGGTTATGGATCTGCTCGGCGGGCGTGGCCAGGTTGCTGAAGAACTCGACATCCTGGCCCAGGTATTTGTAATGCCACTTCCACTGGTAGCCGGTGACCTGGATATCGATATCCGACTCAGTGCTGTCGTAGATGTTGATCAGCGTCTTGGTGGCCGGAATGGCCATCGCCACCAGGATCAGCAAGGGCACCACAGTCCAGAGAATCTCCACCGTCGTACTCTCGTGGAACTTGGCTGCCACCTGTCCCGTCGAGCGCCGGTGAACGATCATCGACCAGAACATCGCGCCAAACACGACGATGCCAATCGCCACACAAATCCAGAAAATGGTCATGTGCAGGTCAAACACGGCGTGACTGACTTCAGTGGCCCCTGGCGCCATATTCGTTGTCCAGGCGGCTTGCGCCTGGCCGAATACTGACCACAACAGGAGGCCCATCCAAACATGTGGATGTCGCGTCATTGCGGGTTCCCCTTATCATTCTTGTTATCCCGCCGGTTTGCACCTGCGGCCAAGGGAGCGGCTTCCATACTGCTTACAACCGCCAGGCCTTGCCTGCTCATGCAGTCGGGCGTCATCAGCTAATTGCGTACAAAATCGAGTATAGACAGCGACCGCCACCCCGCAATGTGATCGGGCAAATGAACGAAAATGAGGAAACGGACCACACAACAGGACCGGTGGCGCGCGTTATCCGACGAACGATGGCAATTTGATATAACGCCAGCGCATAACCATGAAATAATTATGACAAATGCGTCTTAGGCTCTCGTATAAACGAGCTACCTTATGCTCTCCCTATTTCCTACGCCTGCATCACTGGAGCTTTCATGAACACCGCCGCATTGCGCGAGCAGATTTCCCGTGCCCATCAACACGAATCCAGCACTGGCCAGCTTGCTCAGCAGCTGGAAGTTCAGTTACCGCACCTGCACCCGGCGATTTCCGTGCCTGACGTCGACGCCAAGGGCGTGATGACGCGTTTTGTAAGCGCCTACATCGACCAGGTCCCCGATCTGCTGGACGCGGCCAACGATGTCGCCCGCGAAGCCGGTATTGAAAGCCAGATCAAACCGGTGCTGAAAATCGCCGAGCATTTCTTCCTGCAGCCGCCGGCGATCCTGGCCGGGCATGAAGGCCTGGACGGTTTGCTGGATGAGGCTTACCTGGCGCATCGCCTGGTGGAAGAGGTCAACGATCTGTATATCAAGCACTTCGGCCAGCCGTTGATTCCGCTGGATACCACCGTGGCGAACGTGATTGCCCACCAGTTGATCGGCGAGACGTTCGCCAATCAGTTGGATGAGGCGGTGCACCACGCGGTGGATGAGATGCTTAACGAAGAGAGTTTTGCGCTGGAGTCGGTCGAAGCCTACCGCGACAAGCTCAAGAGCCCGGACACGGAAGCGGCGTGGAAGCGCTGGCCGTGCCTGTCGCGACAGTTGGGCGTGGGTCTTGAGCTGGACCAGCCGGCGTAAATCTCCTGACTGACATAGATCCAATGTGGGAGCGGGCTTGCTCGCGAAAGCGGTGTATCAGAAACACATTCAGTGACTGACACTGCGCCTTCGCGAGCAAGCCCGCTCCCACATTTTGATCCGGTTTTGTCAGCCAACAGACGGCGCCGAGCCTATTCCGGTCGTCGTCCTGACTCTGCCTTCCAACCTGCGTTTCAACCCCCGCGCCTCGATCATCAGCTTCGAGCCCTTGGCCGCATTGGCCCGACCCCATTCCTCCAATAGCTCAAGGCAGGAGTGGTCGATATAACTCAGGTTACTGAGCGGCACATGCAAGGTGGTCCCGGCGGGTACCGTCGACAGCACCTGGGTCAATGCAGGCACCTTGAGAAAGGTCCCGGCCCCCGTCAATCGCAGCTCCATCTCGCCCTCCTGCGGCAGGTCGATCAGGCTTATCTTCAAGCGTGAGGCCTTGAACGCCAGCTTCACCAGCGTCAACCCGAAGCCCACCAACACACCCGTCAGCAGGTCGGTAAAGATGATCGCCAGCGCCGTCGCCGCGTAGGTAAACATCGGCATTCGCCCGTAGCGCGCCAGGCCACGAAACGCCTTCATGTCCACCAGCTTGATCCCGGTGTACACCAGCACACCCGCCAGGCTTGCCACCGGAATGCTTTGCAGCACACTGGACAGCAACAGCACGAACGCCAGCAGCCACAAGCCGTGGAACATCGCCGACAAACGCGTGGTAGCGCCGGCCTGGACGTTGGCCGAACTGCGCACGATCACACCGGTCATCGGCAGGGCGCCGACCAGGCCACACAGCATGTTGCCCACGCCTTGTGCCGACAATTCCTTGTCGAAGTCGGAACGCTGGCCACTGTGCATACGGTCGACTGCCGCCGCCGAAAGCAGCGTTTCAGCGCTGGCGATAAATGCCACGGCGAAGGCCGCGATCAACAGATTGGGATCCGCCAGGTTCAGCAGGTCGCTGGGGCGCAGCCAATCGATGGCATCCGCGAGGTTTTCCGGCACCTCCACCCGCTTGACCTGCAACGCCAGCACCAGGCTGGTGCCTGTCGCCAAACCCACGCCGAGCAGGGCGCCGGGGACGAAGCGCAGCTTTTGCGGGCGGAACTTGTCCCACAGCCACATCACCATAATCGTCGACAGCCCGAGCAAACCGGCCTGCCAGCCGAGCCCGCCGCCCAATGTGGGGATCGCCTGGATCAATGCCGCAGGGAAGCCGGCGAGATTATCCAGCCCCGAGGGCTTTGGCACACCGTCGAGCATCACGTGTACTTGCGACAGGACAATCAGCACCCCGATCCCCGCCAGCATCCCGTACACCACTGCAGGCGCAGTTACGCGAAACCAGCAGCCCAGGCGCAAACGCCCGGCCACCAATTGCAGGAAGCCCGCCAGCAACAGGATCGGCCCGAGCATGGCCATGCCATGCTGGCGAACCAGTTCGAACACCAACACCGCCAAACCTGCCGCCGGACCGCTGACTTGCAACGGCGACCCCGCCAGCCAACCGACCACCAGGCCACCGATGATCCCGGTGATCAAGCCTTTGGCCGGAGGCATTCCGGACGCGATGGCGATCCCCATGCACAGCGGCAGGGCGACCAGAAACACAACCACGGAAGCCAGCAGCTCCCGTGGCAGCACAGCTTTCAATTGAGCAGCACGCATAATGACTCTCCCGAGGCATTCGCCGGGCGTGGCAAGGCCTGGCTGCTCGAACGGCAGCCATCGCGTTACCCGACAGGGGATTGTTTTAGAAGCGCGCTTTAGGCGTCGCGGATGGAATCGGCTGGGTACCGTTCAAGGGCAGGAACGCTGCCTGATCCGCATCGTAGGCCCTGATTTCGCTGGTTTCGATGTCGTAGACCCAGCCATGGATAAACAGATGCCCGTTGGCCATGCGCGAGGCCACGGAGGGATGAGTGCGCAGGTGCTGCAGTTGGGCGATCACGTTTTCTTCGGTCAGCACGTGCATGCTTTCGTGTTCGTTGGCGCAATCGCAGTTGTCCTGGACCATGGTCTTGGCGACCTCGGCGTGGCGCAGCCAGGCCTTTACCGTGGGCATTTTTTCCAGGCTTTGGGGGTTGAGCACCGCGCGCATGGCGCCGCAATCGGAGTGGCCGCAAATGATGATGTGCTGCACACCAAGGGCCAGTACGGCGTACTCGATAGCCGTGGAAACACCGCCGTTCATCTGCCCATAAGGCGGCACGACGTTACCGACGTTACGGGTCACGAACAAATCCCCAGGGGAGCTATGGGTGATCAGTTCGGGAACGATGCGCGAGTCGGCGCAGGTAATGAACATCGCCCGCGGGCTCTGGGCCGTGGCGAGTTTTTTGAAGAGCTCTTCCTGCTGGGGGAAGATCTCGTTATGGAAATGCAAAAAGCCTTCAACGATGTGCTGCAGCGCTGCATCGGCGGATTCCGCCTCGTGAGGGGCTGAAGCCGACGCAGCCAACGGCTGTTTATCCTTGTCACTCATAATTCATCCTCTTGGTTGGAGCAGGGGAGTTTTCCAGTGCGGCCGGCGCCCGAACTGAAACGCCGACTCATTAGTCACTCGATGAACAAGGTACCCGCCGAAACTTAACTCAAACTGAATGAACCGCTCTAGATCAGGGCTTTCAGTGATATCAAAACGCGACTATTGCTACAGAAAAGTACGCTTATCCAGCAGTTTACAATAAAGCCATCTGTCTGCCCGGCGGACAAAACGTCGTGCAGTCCAGATTAAACCTTTCCCGTCGGTTGAGCCCCAATCGTTTGATCGCCTTGGCGAAACGTTGCGCCAGCAAATCGGCAAACGGCCCTTCGCCACGCATGCGTACACCGAAGCGGCTGTCGTAGACCTCACCGCCGCGCACCTGCCGCACCAGGCTCATCACATGGGCCGCGCGCTGCGGGTAATGGGCCGCCAGCCATTCCTCAAACAGCGGCGCCACCTCCAGAGGCAAACGCAGCATCATGTACGCCGCGCTCTGTGCCCCCGCGGCATGAGCTTCGGCCAGCAGGCTTTCCAGCTCGCTGTCGTTGATCATCGGGATCATCGGCGAACACAACACGCCTACCGGTATCCCCGCCTCACGCATCACCCGGATCGCCCGCAGCCGGGCCTTGGGTGCAGCCGTGCGCGGTTCGAGGATGCGCTTGAGTTCGTCGTCCAGGCTGGTGAGGCTGATCATCACCGCCACCAGCCGCTGCTGCGCCAGCGCTGTCAGCAGGTCGAGGTCCCGCAGGATCAGCGAGCCCTTGGTAATGATCGTCACCGGATGACGGTAGCGCAGCAGCACTTCGAGGGTTTGCCGGGTGATCTTGTACTCGCGCTCGATCGGCTGGTACGGGTCGGTGTTGGAGCCCAGGTTGATCGGCGCGCAGCTGTAGCCCGGTTTCGACAATTGCTGCTCCAGCACGTCGGCGGCGTTGGTTTTGGCGATCAGCTTGGTTTCGAAGTCCAGCCCCGGCGACAGGTCCCAATATGCGTGGCTGGGCCGCGCATAGCAGTAGATACAGCCGTGCTCGCAGCCGCGATACGGGTTGATCGCCCGATCAAACGGGATATCCGGCGAGCTGTTGCGGGTGATGATGGTTTTCGCGGTTTCGATACGGACTTCGGTGCCCTGGGTCTGTGGCACTTCCTGATACCAGCCGTCGTCTTCCGCCACGCTGACGGTGGGCGCAAAACGGTTGTGCAGGTTGGTGGCCGTGCCGCGCCCGCGAGGCGGCAGAGGAGTGGACATGAAAGCGCCTCTATACTGTTTTTTTATACAGTATAGAGGCGCAAGGTTTCTGACCAGTGCCGTTGGGCGGCCAACCTTCAATCAATGCTTGGAGGTCACCTGGCCAAGGTCATCACCGGAGGTGGTCTGCATATCATTCTTGCGCACGTTCGCCACGTCACTGGCTTTCACCGGCGCGCCTTTGTTACCCCAGCTGCCCCGAACGAAACTGACCACATCCGCCACCTCCTGATCCGACAGCCGCCAGGCAAACGCCGGCATGGTGAAGGTCGAAGGTGCCGTATGCGTCGCCGGCAACGTGCCGCCGTTCAACACGATGTTGATCAACGAGGTGGCATCCGCCGTCTGCAATACCGGGTTGCCCGCCAGCGCCGGGAACACGCGGGTGTAGCCGTGGCCGTCGGTACGGTGGCAGGCCGCGCAGTTGTCGATGTACACCGAGGCACCCGGCTTGCTGTCATCACCCTTCCACAGCGCATCGGCGACCTGCTTGTCGTACTGGTGCGGCTGATCCTTGGGATCCACCGCCGGCAGGGTCTTGAGGTAACGGGCGATAGCCGTCAGGTCCTCTTCCGACATGTACTGCATGCTGTGGACCACAACGTCGCTCATGCCGCCAAACACCGCGCTGCGATCACTGCGCCCGGTCTTGAGGAATTGCACCAGTTGGTCTTCGCTCCAGCTACCCAGGCCGTCCTTGTGGTCGCCCCGCAGGCTTTTGGCAATCCAGCCTTCCAGCGGCGCACTGCCGGACAGGAAAGCGCTGCCATCCGACGCACTCAGGGATTTTTCCTGCATGGTCAGGGCCCGTGGCGTATGGCAGGCACCGCAGTGGCCAAGGCCCTCTACCAGATAAGCGCCACGGCTGATCACCGGGTCGGCGCCCGCCTGGGCCTGGTAGTCCTCAACCTTGGGGGCGAACATCCAGCGCCACCCGGCCAACGGCCAACGCATGCTCAACGGCCAGGGAATGTCGCTGTCCTTGTTCACCTGCGCCACCGGCTCCACGCCCTTCATGAAGTACGCGTACAGCGCCTGCATGTCGCTTTCGCTGACCCGCGCGTAAGACGGGTAGGGCATCGCCGGGTAAAGCGTACTACCGTCCTTGGCGACGCCATGGCGCACAGCCTGGTCGAAGTCTTCGAAGCTGTAGTCGCCCAGGCCGGTTTTATCCGGGGTGATGTTGGTGGAGTAGATGGTGCCGATCGGGGTTTCCATCGGCAGGCCACCGGCGAACGGTTTGCCGCCCTTGGCGGTGTGGCAGGCCACGCAGTCACCGGCGCGAGCCAGGTATTCACCCTGTTTGACCAGATCGGTTTCAGCCGCACTCACCGAGCAGCTGCTGAACAAAGCCAGGGACGCGATAACAAATGCTTTCATGGTCATCGCTCCTTATGCCTGAACCAGTGGGCCGGGGTTTTTCAGGTACTGCTCGCGAATTGCCCGCGCCGACCAGTAGGTCAATGCCGCCACCAGGCCCGTAGGGTTGTAGCCCAAGCCTTGTGGGAACGCGGAAGCGCCCGGGACAAACACGTTGTGTACGTCCCAGCACTGCAGGTAGCGGTTCAAGGCACTGGTTTTCGGGTCGGTGCCCATGATCGCGCCACCGTTGAGGTGGGTGGTCTGGTAGGACGCGGTGTTGAAGTGCTCGCCCACCTTTTTGCCCAGCAAGGCAATCGCCTTGGGGTTCATCGCTTCGGCGATCTTGCTCATTTTTTCGACCATGAAGCGGTTCATCTTGATGTCGTTTTCCTGCCAGTCGAAGGTCATGCGCAGCAGCGGCAGGCCGTAGGCATCGCGGTAAACCGGGTCCAGGTCGAGGTAGTTGCCACGGTAGGATTGGTGGGCGCCATGGGCATCCATCGACACCTGGTGAGTGTAGTAATCAGCCGTGGCGCGCTTCCACGCACTGCCCCAGGCCGGCGTGCCCGGCGGGTTGGAGGTGCCCGCAATCGGCCGGCTGCCCGCCTGGTTGACCCACATCGGCGAGCCGCCCACAAAGCCGTGAGGCCCATGGTCGAAGTTGTCGGCGTTGAAGTCATCGACCGCCACGCCATTGCCGCCGGCACCGATGAAGTTGTTGGTGTGCACGTCCTTGTCGAAGAACGCCTTGATGGTGGCCATGTTCTGGTAGGCGAAGTTGCGGCCCACCACGCCCTCACCGGAGATCGGGTCGTAGGGTTTGCCGATGCCCGACAGCAGCATCAGGCGCACGTTGTTGAACTGGAAGGAACCGAGGATCACCAGGTCCGCCGGCTGCTCGCATTCCCGCCCCTGGGCGTCGACATACGTCACGCCGGTCGCCTTGCTCCTGGTGCTGTCGAGATTGACCTTCAGCACGTGGGAATTGGGCCGCAGTTCGAACTTGGGTTCCTGGCGCAAGGCCGGCAGGATGTTCACGTTCGGCGAAGCCTTGGAATACATGTAGCAGACATAACCGCTGCAGAAGCCGCAGAAGTTGCACGGGCCCATCTGGGCACCGTAAGGGTTGGTGTACGGCCCCGATGTATTCGCGGAAGGCAGGTTGTAGGGCTTGTACCCCACGGCCGTGGCGGCCTTCTGGAACAGCTGTGCAGAGACGGTGTTCTTCTGCGATTCCAGCGGGAAATGGTTCGAGCGATCCGGCGCATAAGGGTTGCCGCCCTTGCCTTCGCCCACCAACTGGCCTTTCACCGTCCAGGCTTGCCCGGAGGTGCCGAAGACTTTCTCGGCATAGTCGAAGAATGGTTCCAGCTCTTCATAGCTGACGCCGAAATCCTGGATGGTCATGTCCTTGGGAATGAAGTTTTTCCCGTAGCGCTCTTCGTAATGGCTGCGCATGCGCAACTCGATTGGGTCCACCCGAAAGTGCACGCCGGACCAGTGCAGGCCTGCACCGCCGACACCGTTGCCAGGCAGGAAAGCGCCCAGTTGGCGGTTGGGCATCGCCACGTCATTCACGCTATGGCGAATGGTCACGGTTTCCTTGGAGATGTCCTGGAAGAGCTTTTTACGCACGCTGTAGGTCAGTTCGTCGATGACCTGGGGATAGTTGCCGTCCGGGTAGGTGTCCTGCATCGGGCCGCGCTCCAGCGCTACCACGTTGAGGCCTGCTTCCGTCAGCTCCTTGGCCATGATCGCGCCGGTCCAGCCAAAGCCGACAATCACTGCATCCACTTTCTTCATGATGGTCGCCACGTTTACGCCCTCTCGCCACGGATCGAAACAGCCGGGAAGGGGTATTGCTCGTTGCGTTCAACCCAATCCATGAAATCGGCGCGGGCGCCGGGGAAGCCGATCATGGTCCAGCCGACCATGCCTTTGTTGCCACCGTGGACCGGGTCGCAAAAGAACCCTTCCTTGGTGTTTTGCAGCAACAGATTGAAGAAAATCTTCGGCGGGACGCTGTCGAACTGCGCGTCGCCGGCCTCCAGGCGCTGCAACAACTTTTCCTGGGTAGCGCTGTCTTGCTCGGCAAATAGCTTACCGTTCATCGCTTTCGACCAGGCATCCGTGGCAGCAATGCCCAAGCGATAGATCTCCTTGGGCACCAATTTGCTCTGCCAGCCCATTTCAGGCGGCGCGTCGGCATTGAACGGGCCTTGCATGAACCACAGGGCGCCAGCCGCGTACGGCGTGTTCATCTGACGGTCGATGTATTCCGGCGCACCGGCTTCCAGGGCGCCTGGGCCCTGGTCGTCCGCCGGGATCAGGCGCGCAACGGCCGCGTTGATAAAGGCCCATTCCTCGGCAGTGAAATAGCTCGGCTCATAGGCCTTGCTGCTGACGGGCGCCTTCTCCGGGCTGGCTTGAGCCGGTTCGGGAACCGCCATCAGCATCGAACCGCCCAGGCCCGTGCTGGCGACAGTGACCACGGGGATCAAGGTCAAGGATTTGCGTAAAAACTCACGCCGGGGGTTGTCTTGATCTTGATCAGACATGGTGGCACCTCATCATGTGGTCACGGATTTATCAGCCGCTTCGAGGAACGACTTATAGTTTTGGCAGTAAATGGGATCCAAAGGACCCAAGGGGATAGAACACAGCAGCAATCAATAGTTACAAAGGATAGCAGGCTAAGGATTGGGGAAAATCGTTTCAGCGCGAAAAAATCTGCCCGGAGCCGGCTTATTCACGATTCTTTGACGAGTACCTCACACGGCATTGACCCCCTGTAGGCGAATCTGGGCCCCATCAGCCCCTTCCCTATTCGGTTACATCGCGCATGTTCAAGAATCAATTGCTGCCTGCCGTCAGCCTCGTGTTCATGGCGCTGTTCACCACCGCACCGTCCCAGGCCGAAGAGCTCACGCCCATTCGTTCGTTGGAATGGGCCCAGCCGGTGGGCAATCAATACAACCTGTATCAGATGACGCCCACGCTCTATCGCAGCGCGCTGCCGGATAGCGGTGCTGTTCCTGTATTGGAAAAGCTCAAGATCGGTACGGTGATCAACTTTCTGCCCGAGTCCGATGCCAAGTGGCTGAAATCACCCGGTATCAACCAGGTGCAATTGTCCTATCGCACCAACCATGTCGATGACGCCGATGTGCTCGCAGCGTTGCGTGCGATTCAGGATGCCGAAGCCAACGGCCCGGTGCTGATGCACTGCAAACACGGCTCCGACCGCACCGGCCTGGTGGCGGCGATGTATCGGGTGGTGATTCAGGGATGGAGCAAGGAAGATGCGCTGAACGAAATGACCTTGGGCGGCTTTGGCGCCAGTAGCGGCTTCAAGGACGGCGTTCGCTACATGATGAGGGCCGATGTCGACAAGTTACGCACCGCACTGGCCAACGGCGAATGCAGCACCAGCGCCTTTGCACTGTGCTCGATGAAAAGCTGGCTGAATACCGCGGACAACGCCAAAGACCCGGCCGAGGAAAAAACCGCCTGGGTGGTCGCTCCCTGAGCCATCAACCCAGGGAGCGCTTCACGATCAGTCTTTCTTCAGCTTCGGATTAGGGAAGAACTGCACCGCTTGCACCTTGGGGTCCGGTGCTTTCAACGCCGACGTATTGACCCGCGTACCCAATTCCTTGGGCACTGACAGACCTTGTTCATTCAGCGTGTCGGAATAGCCGCAAGCCACGCATTCGCGGTGCGGAACATCGTCCTCGCTCCACATCATCAACTTGTCCGGCTCGCTGCACGCCGGGCAGACTGCCCCGGCGATAAAGCGTTTTTTGGTTTTCACAGGTGCTTCACTCATGCTGCCGCGTCCTCACTCAGGCCGCTGTGGCGCAAGAGTGCGTCAATCGACGGCGCCCGTCCGCGGAAATCGACGAACAGCACCATCGGTGCCTGGGAACCGCCACGGGCCAGGATCGCCTCGCGGAACGCCCGGCCAGTCTCGGCATTGAGCACGCCATCTTCTTCGAACTTGGAGAAGGCATCGGCCGACAGCACTTCCGCCCACTTGTAGCTGTAGTAACCCGCGGCGTAACCGCCAGCGAAGATATGCGCGAAGCTGTTGGGGAAGCGGTTGTAGGCGGGCGGACGCATCACCGACACCTCATCACGCACGCCTTCCAGCACCTGCAGCACACTGCGGCCATCGCCGTGGGTAGCGTGCAGCTCGAAGTCGAACAGCGAGAACTCCAACTGGCGAACCATCATCAGGCCGGACTGGAAGTTCTTCGCCGCGAGCATTTTTTCCAGCAAGTCCTGTGGCAGCGGCTCACCGGTTTCATAGTGACCGGAAATCAGCGCCAGGCCTTCCGGCTCCCAGCACCAGTTCTCCATGAACTGGCTCGGCAACTCCACCGCATCCCAGGCCACGCCGTTGATGCCGGACACGCCGGCGTGCTCGACACGGGTCAGCAGGTGGTGCAGGCCGTGGCCGAATTCGTGGAACAGCGTGGTCACTTCATTGTGGGTCAGCAGGGCAGGCTTGCCGCTGTCGGCCGGGGTGAAGTTGCACACCAGGTTGGCCACCGGGCTTTGCAGCACGCCATCAACCGTGCGGCGACGGTCACGGGCGCCGTCCATCCAGGCACCCCCACGCTTGTTGGCGCGGGCATACAGGTCGAAGAAGAAGCGGCCGACGTGCTGGCCGTTTTCCTTGATTTCAAACAGGCGAACATCCGGGTGCCAGGTGTCGAAGCCTTTCTGCTCGGCGATCTCGATGCCATACAGGCGTTGCACGATGGCGAACAGGCCGCTGAGTACCTTGTCGATCGGGAAGTAGGCGCGCAGGGCTTCCTGGGAAACGCTGTAACGCTGCTCACGCAGTTTTTCGCCGTAGAAACCGCTGTCCCAGCTTTGCAGGTCCGCGCAGCCTTGTTCGGCGGCATAGGCCTTGAGCTGTTGCAGGTCCTGGGTGGCAAACGGCTTGCTGCGCTTGGCCAGGTCACGCAGGAAGCTCAGCACCTGGTCGCTGGATTCGGCCATTTTGGTGGCCAGGCTCAGCTCGGAGAACGAGGCGAAGCCCAGCAGTTGCGCCAGCTCCTGACGCAGGTCGAGGATCTGTTCCATGACCGGGCCGTTATCGTTCTGACCGGCATTCGGGCCTTGGTCCGACGCGCGGGTGCAGTAGGCTGCGTAGATTTCTTCACGCAGGGCGCGGTCGTGGGCGTAGGTCATCACCGCGTAGTAGCTTGGGAATTCCAGGGTGATCAGCCAGCCGTCGAGGCCCTTGGCCTGGGCAGCCGCAGCCATTTGCGCCTTGGAGGAATCGGTCAGGCCGGCGAGGGTTGCTTCGTCAGTGACGTGCTTGGTCCAGGCCTGGGTGGCATCGAGCAATTGGTTGGAGAACTTGCTGCCCAGTTCGGAGAGCTTGCTCTGCACTTCGGCATAACGCTTTTGCTGCTCAGGCGGCAAATCGATACCCGACAGACGGAAGTCCCGCAGGGAGTGTTCCAGGATGGTTTTTTGCGCCACGTCGAAGCCGGCGGCTTCCGGGCTGTTGGCCAGGGCGTCGAAGGCCTGGAACAACTCGCGGTTCTGGCCCATCTCGGTGGAGTAGGCGCTCAGTGCCGGCAGGCACGCCTCGTAGGCTTCCCGCAGTTCGGCGCTGTTGCACACGGCATTCAGGTGGCTGACCGGGCTCCAGGCGGCACCCAGGCGGTCATTGAGTTCGTCCATGGCCAGGACCAGCCCGGCCCAGGTCGGATTTTTACCCTGGCTTTGCAGGATGCCTTCGATGGCGACGCGGTTGTCGGCGAGGATCTGTTCAATGGCCGGCTGTACGTGTTCGGCACGGATCGCCGAGAACGGCGGCAGGTCGTAGGACTGCAGAAGAGGGTTGTTCGCGCTCACGGTTGGCACCTTGGCTGAAGAAACATGTAAGAACAAAGATGGGGCCATCTTAATTACAATCAACGCCCACCGCAGCTATCAGCAGAAGAGAGAGAGCCTATCGTGACCCTTCGCACCTACCAGAATCACACGCCGGCCCTGGCCGCCGGGGCTTTCGTCGATGCATCGGCGGTGGTGATCGGCGACGTCGAAATCGGCACCGACAGCTCGGTATGGCCGCTGACGGTGATCCGCGGCGACATGCACCGCATCCGCATCGGTGCGCGCACCAGCGTGCAGGACGGCTGCGTGCTGCACATTACCCACGCAGGCCCCTTCAATCCTGATGGTTTCCCGCTGCTGATCGGCGACGATGTGACCATTGCCCACAAGGTCATGCTGCATGGCTGCACGGTAGGCAGCCGGATCCTGATCGGCATGGGCAGCATTGTGATGGACGGCGCCGTGGTGGAAGACGAGGTGATCATCGGCGCCGGCAGCCTGGTGCCGCCGGGCAAGAAACTTGAGAGCGGTTTTTTGTATGTTGGCAGCCCGGTTAAACAAATCCGCCCGCTGACTGACAAGGAACGGGCATTTTTCACCTACAGCGCCGCGAACTACGTAAAGCTCAAAGACCTGCACCTGGCCGAAGGCTTCGACCAATGACAAGGACACCCATGCATTACCAGACCGTTTTGTTCGACCTCGATGGCACCCTCACCGACCCGCGCGAAGGCATCACCCGCTCGATCCAGTACGCCCTCGCCAAACTGGGGATCGATGAGCCGGACCTGACCAAACTCGAGCACTTCATCGGCCCGCCGCTGCTGCAAGCGTTCATGCAGTTTTATGGTTTCGACGAAGCCAAGGCCTGGGAAGCGGTGAATTTCTACCGCGAGCGCTTCAAGGTCACCGGCTTGTACGAAAACCGCGTGTTCGACGGCGTGATGCCGCTGCTTGAGGAGCTGAACGGCCAGGGCCGCCAGCTGTATGTGGCCACGTCCAAGCCTTGGGTATTTGCCCGGGAAATCGCCCGGCATTTTGATTTCGCCAAGCACTTCAAGGTGATCTACGGCAGCGAGCTGGACGGCACCCGCACCAACAAGGTCGAGCTGATTGCCCACCTGATGGCGCAAGAAAGCCTGGACCCGGCCAGCACCTTGATGATTGGCGACCGCAAGCACGACCTGATCGGGGCCCGCAGCAATGGGCTGGATTCGGCGGCGGTGGGTTATGGGTTTGGCAGCCATGAAGAGCTGAGTGCCGAGGCGCCGACCTGGCATTTTGAAACATTGGCCGAGCTGCATCAGGCGTTTTTGCAACGGCCTTGAATGCGCTATCGCAGGCAAGCCAGCTCCCACATTTGATCACGGTCGGCCAAGACAACTCAGTCAAATGTGGGAGCCGGGCTTGCCCGCGATGAGGCCCTACCGGCCAACCACTTGCCCGGATCCCTCCAACGCCCTCAGGGCCGCCTTGCGCTGATCCACCGGCAACCCGCCCAGCTTCTCCACCGCGACAAAAAACCTCGCCCAATCCCCGCCTTCCTGCCGGAACAACGCGGCAAACGCCGGCACCCACTGGTCATACAGCCCAAACGGCAACAGCCTTGCGTTGTTCATCGGCAAGTTCATCCAGGCGTCATAGCGCTTTTCGCCGCCCCACTGGCTATCGCGCATTTGCCGGTAGTCACGGCGCAGGCGCTCGAACTCAGCGGCCTTGGCCTGGCGCATGGCATCTGCCGCCAGTGGCTGCGCATACAACTGCTCCAGGCGTTTGCGGGTATCGAGCACCAGCCGGGTGAACTGGTCGCGCTGCTTCAGCGCCGACTCGCTGGCAGGCGGCAAGCCTTGGGCGGCGCGCCATTGCCGGGTACCTTCCTGCTCGACGAAGGTGGCGTACGACTCGTTGAACTCGGTGTCGTCCTTCACATAAAACCGCTGGTGCGCCAGCTCATGAAAAATCAGCGTGGCCAGGCGCTCGTCCCCCCAGCTCATCATCGAACTCATGATCGGGTCGTTGAACCAGCCGAGGGTGGAATAGGCCTCCACGCCGCCAATCGACACATCCATGCCTTGCTGCTTCAACAAAGCCGCCTGGCCGCGTGCGGCGCCCTGGTTGTAGTAGCCGCGATAGGCCACGCAACCGGCAATCGGGAAGCAGTGGGTTTGCGGGGACAGGGAAAATTCAGGCGTGGCGAACACGTTCCAGACCACGTAAGGGCGGCCGATATCGGCATACAGCCGGTAACTCTGGTTATCCGGCAGGTGCAGGTGTTCGCTGGCGAAGGTGCGGGCTTTCTGCGACTGCGCCAAGTGCTCGCGCAGCACCTGTGGCCGGGACGGGTCGGCGACGACCGCGGAGACAGGCTCCCGGGCACGCAGCAATTGCCATTGGCCGTCTGCCAGTTGGCTGTAATAACTGACGCTGGAACAGCCGCTGAGCAACAGCAGCATCAAGCCGGGAAGCAAACGCCTGATCATTAAAACCTCTCGCCGGTAACCATCCCGCCAGACTATCTCGCCTGTGGGGAATTTTTCCATGGCGTGGCGTGTTTATACTCATGGGGAGCGTGCTGCCGAACGCAGCCGTTCAAAAAACCATTCCTACAGTTGAGTGCTTAACATGCGTCAGCTACTGCTTCCCGTCGCCGCGATTTTTCTCAGTGCCTGTGCGTCGACGCCACTACCGCCGGTTGATCCACTCCAAGCCTGGGTCGACTTCGCTACCCCGACACCCGGCGCCAAGCTGGTAATGGCGCAACGCCTGGACGGGAAAAACCTGAACGACGGGCGCTTCTTCCAAATGCCGCCTGGCAGCCATAAGCTGATGGTACGTTTTGATTTCGAGGTGCCTACCGGCGGCAGTTTCGGCGGGTTTGGCCAAACCACTGACCGTACCTGCTTCATGACCCTGCAATACGACCGTTTCGAGGCGGGCCAGCGCTATCGCCTGGAAGGGCGCTCACTGGGCTACAACCCGAATATCCGGCTGTACAACAAAGCGGGTCAATTGCTGGCCGAAGAACGTAGCGTCAACTGCATCTGATCAGTCGTTGTTCTTCTGGTAGATAATGATTTTGGTGCCGTTTTCGCAGGTGCCGACACGCATGGCCTCGTCATGCTTCTCGCCTTCTTCCTTGCTGACGATTTCGAGCGTGTAGGAGGGAACGGCGTTGGCCTGGATCTTGACTTCGATCTCGTCTTTGAGCTCTTTACAATCTTTTATCTCGCCAGCAGCCAGGGCCGACGTGGCCACCGCACCGCAGATAATCGCCAAGACAAAACGTTTCATGTGTGAAGCTCCCTGAATGCATGCGCACGGGTGTACGCTAAGTCTGCATCGGCTATTCGACCACACTTGCACCTGCAGGGGCGAGCAAGCTCACCCCTGCAAGGGGGTTGCATCAACTAACCAGCGTGCCATCCAGGGTAATGGTTGCATTCAGTACCTTGGACACGGGGCATCCTTCCTTGGCCTTTTTGCTCAGCTCATCGAACTGCGCCTGGCTGGCGCCCGGGATCTTCGCCTTGAGGGTCAGGTGCACGGCAGTAATCGCAAAGCCACCGTCCACTTGGTCCAGGGTCACTTCGGCCTGGGTGTCGATGCTGTCGGCCTTGAGCCCGGCATCGCCGAGAATCATGGAAAACGCCATGGAGAAACAACCAGCATGGGCTGCGCCGATCAGTTCTTCAGGGTTGGTGCCCTTGCCACCTTCGAAACGGGCCTTGAAGCCGTAAGGCGCTTCACGCAGAACGCCGGTTTCGGTGGAAATGGAACCCAGGCCAGTCTTCAGGTCGCCTTCCCAATGCGCGGATGCTTTTTTAACAATACTCATAGCGGTCTCCTCGAACGGTGGTTTTGCGTCAGTAAGGGTTCTGAGGATAGACGCCACGGCAAAGTTCATCTTGTCGGAGAAACCTAGCGATTAAGTAGGAAATTTCACCATCGCTATTGAATCTCGGGTATATGCCCTCATTGCATAGGACATGCACATGAAGCGGCAGGTTTTGGTTCGTCTAAGAAGCCTGCGCCCCCATTGGAGAAGCAGGCTTATGAAATCGCTGTCCGACGTAAAGTTCTCGACCCTCGACCTCGTGCCCGTGCGTGCCAACGGCAGCCCGGCGCAGTCGCTGCGCAATTCCCTGGACCTGGCCCAGCACGTGGAAAAATTCGGCTACAACCGTTTCTGGGTCGCCGAACACCACAATATGGACGGCATCGCCAGCTCGGCGACCTCGGTATTGCTGGGTTACCTGGCCGGTGGCACCTCGACGATCCGTGTCGGTTCCGGTGGCGTGATGCTGCCCAACCACGCACCGTTGGTGATCGCCGAGCAGTTCGGCACCCTGGAAAGCCTGTACCCGGGCCGCATCGACCTGGGCCTTGGCCGCGCACCAGGCTCCGACCAGATGACCGCCCGCGCGCTGCGCCGTGAACGCTCCGGCAGCGCCGATGATTTCCCGGAAGACGTGGCAGAACTGATGGCCTACCTTGGCCCGCGCACCCCGGACCAGCGCGTGATCGCCGTACCCGGCACGGGCACCAATGTGCCTGTGTGGCTGCTGGGCTCAAGCCTGTTCAGTGCACAACTGGCGGGCGAGCGCGGTTTGCCTTACGCCTTTGCCTCACATTTCGCACCGCGCCTGATGCATGAAGCGATTCGCGTCTATCGCAACCACTTCAAGCCTTCGGCCGTGCTGGACAAGCCCTACGTGATGCTCGGCATCCCGTTGGTGGCCGCCGATACGGATGAACAGGCTGATTACCTGGCCACCTCGGTGTACCAGCGAATTCTCGCTTTGATGCGTGGGCAAAGCCTGGTGCAGCGCCCGCCGGTCAAGACCATGGACGGCCTGTGGCTGCCCCATGAGAAAGACGCTGTAGGCAGTTTCCTTGGCCTGGCCATGGTGGGCAGCCCACAGAAGATCCGCGCCAAGCTGGAAGTGCTGGTGGAGCAGACCGGCGCGGATGAGCTGATCTTCACCTGTGACCTGTACGAGCATGCCGACCGGATTCATTCCTACGAGCTGCTGGCGCAGGTCATGAAGGGCTGAATCCAGGAGTGAGGCGGAACGCAGAGCATCCCAGGCTTCATTCCCACGGGGAGCGAGGGATCGCAGGCATAAAAAAACCGACGCACTTGCGTCGGTTTTTTACGTCTGCAACACGGGATCACCCGCGCTTGTAGGCGATTTCCTTGGTACCGGCTTCACAGCTGCCGACAACCGTGTGGTCACTAGGTGCAGCACCTTTGTCCACGATTTCCAGGGAGTAGCCCGAAGCGCCTTTAGCGTCGATTTTCGCCGCAATCTCGCTTTTCAGCTCTTCACAAGGCTTGCCCGCCGCCAGGGCCGTGCCCGCAATGCTCAACAAACCTACCGCCAACAAAAAGTTCTTCATCCGTCACTTCCTTGGGTTGATCGAAAGGAAGCACGTCGCCGCTCGTCACGTCGACGTGCCTAAAGGTTGTAGCGGAGTTTATGGCAATCGGCCAGCGCGCAAGTTCAACCGGCTCAATCAACTACTGGCAATTCGGAACCCTACCTTGAGGGTGACCTGGAAATGCGCAGCCTTGCCGTCCTTGATGTGGCCACGGGTTTCGGTCACTTCAAACCACTCCAAGTGCTTGATGCTCTTGCTGGCTTCAGCCAGGGCATTGTTGATGGCCTCCTCGATGCTGGTCGCGGAAGAGCCCACCAGTTCGACTTTCTTGTAGGTGTGATGATCACTCATAAGTTTTTCTCCTGGGGTCGTTAATCAAGACTAGCAGTGAATTCTCGTACTGCTTCTGGCGGCTATTGCGATGTGAAAGTTCAGATTTACTGCACTTTCTGAAACCGCCGCAGTCGGAAACAACACACGCCACTCAATCACTCCAGGAGAGCCCACATGGCCAACACCTCTTTACGCAAAGCGTCATTGGAAAGCATGGAAGCCGAGATTTCGAGCCTGCTCAAATCTTTGGAAAGCCTCAAGGACGATGCGTCTGACGAGTCGCGCAAAACCCTGAAGGCCCTGAAAAGCAATGCCGAGAACGCTCTCAAGCATTCCCGCCACCTGATCAGCGATGCCTACGAAGAAAGCAAAGTCAAAATCCGCGAAACCGGTGTTGCAACACGGGACTACGCGCAAGAGCATCCATGGACTACCGCCGGTGTTGCCGTCGGCGCGCTGGGTCTGCTGGCGGCTTACTTGCTGTGCAAACGCGGCGACTAAACGTCCTGGCGCGCAAGCTCAGCCTTGAGCCACTGCGCCAGTTGCCCGGCGCGCCCATCTGCGGCGCGCTTGGGTAGCCACAACGCCAGTTGCGCCGGGGTTTCACTGAAACCCCACGGCGCAACCAGGCGACCCGCTCGCAGGTCCTCTGCCACCAGCGGCTCAGGCGCAATTGCTACCCCCAGCCCGGCCACCGCCGCCTCCAGCAAATAATACAAATGCTCAAACCCCTGACCGTACTTCAACGCGCCAGCGTCGATCCCATGGTGCTGGGCCCAGCTGGGCCAGGCTTGCGGGCGTGAGGTAGTGTGCAACAGGGCCTCATTCAGCAGCGCCTCGGGAGGCGCCTGGCGCAATCGCTCGTAATGGGCAAAACGCGGGCTCATGACCGGGCCGATGCGTTCGCTGGCCAATTCGTACACCTGCATATCCGCCGGCCATGGAGGTTCGGCGAACACCAGCAGCGCGTCCAGGCCGGGGCGGCGTGGGTCAAGATCGCCTTCACCCGCCGACAGATGCAGGCGCAAATCCGGCAACTCGGCGTTCAGGCGCCCCAGACGCGGAATAAACCAGCGCGCCAGCAGGCTGCCGGAGCAGCCGAGCACAAACGGCGCATCGGCACTGCTTTGCGTGAGCTCGGCGCAGGTGTCCCTCAGTCGCTCGAAGGCCTCGAAACTCGCATCCCGCAGACGAACGCCGGCATCTGTGAGTTTGAGGCCGCGCCCGTCCTTGGCGAACAGGCTTACACCAAGGTGTTCTTCCAACACCTTGAGCTGCCGGCTGACCGCACCATGGGTCACGTGCAGTTGCTCAGCGGCCTGGCTAACGCTGTTCAGGCGCGCAGTCGCCTCAAAAGCGCGCAAGGCATTCAGCGGTGGGAGGTCTCGGCTCATCTGTGAGTTTTCCTGACAGGTTGTGGCGATCTTATCGGTTTTCACGTGGAAGCGTCAGGGGTAGAGTGACCGTCATTGCCTCTTACACATTTTCTACCTGGAGCGTCCCATGACTCAGACCCAGACCGATTTACGCAACGGCCCGGATGCCAATGGCCTGTTTGGTTCGTTCGGCGGCCGCTACGTGGCGGAAACCCTGATGCCGTTGATCCTTGACCTGGCCCGCGAATACGAAGCGGCCAAGATCGATCCGGCCTTCAACGAAGAACTGGCCTACTTCCAGCGCGACTACGTCGGACGCCCAAGCCCGCTGTATTTCGCCGAACGCCTGACCGAGTTCTGCGGCGGCGCCAAGATCTACCTCAAACGCGAAGAGCTGAACCACACCGGCGCCCACAAGATCAACAACTGTATCGGCCAGATCCTGCTGGCGCGGCGCATGGGTAAAAAACGCATCATCGCCGAGACCGGCGCCGGCATGCACGGTGTGGCCACTGCCACCGTCGCCGCGCGTTTCGGCCTGCAATGCGTGATCTACATGGGCACCACCGACATCGAGCGCCAGCAGGCCAACGTATTTCGCATGAAGCTGCTGGGCGCTGAAGTGATCCCGGTGGTCGCCGGCACCGGCACCCTGAAAGACGCGATGAACGAAGCCCTGCGTGACTGGGTGACCAACGTCGACAGCACCTTCTACCTGATCGGCACCGTGGCCGGTCCGCACCCGTACCCAGCCATGGTTCGCGACTTCCAGGCCGTGATCGGCAAGGAAACCCGTACCCAGCTGCAAGCCCAGGAAGGCCGTCTGCCCGACAGCCTGGTGGCGTGCATCGGCGGCGGTTCCAATGCCATGGGCCTGTTCCACCCGTTCCTGGATGACACCAGCGTCGAAATCATCGGCGTTGAAGCGGCCGGCTACGGCATCGAGACCGGCAAACACGCGGCCAGCCTCAACGGCGGCGTACCGGGTGTGCTCCACGGCAACCGTACCTTCCTGTTGCAGGACGACGATGGCCAGATCATCGACGCCCACTCGATCTCCGCGGGCCTCGACTACCCGGGCATCGGCCCTGAACACGCCTGGTTGCACGACATCGGCCGCGTCCAGTACACCTCGGTGACCGACGACGAAGCCCTCGACGCCTTTCACAAATGCTGCCGCCTGGAAGGGATTATTCCTGCACTGGAAAGCGCCCACGCCTTGGCCGAAGTGTTCAAGCGCGCGCCGACCTTGCCGAAAGATCACCTGATGGTGGTCAACCTGTCCGGCCGTGGCGACAAAGACATGCAAACCGTGATGCACCACATGGAACAGTCCAAGCAGGAGAAACACTGATGAGCCGCCTGCAAACACGTTTTGCGCAACTGAAAGAACAAAACCGCGCCGCCCTGGTGACCTTCGTCACCGCTGGCGACCCGGGCTATGACACCTCGCTGGCGATCCTCAAAGGGTTGCCGGCGGCCGGCGCCGATGTGATCGAGCTGGGCATGCCGTTCACTGACCCGATGGCTGACGGCCCGGCCATTCAACTGGCCAACATCCGCGCGCTGACCGCCAAGCAGAACCTCACGAAAACCCTGCAAATGGTTCGCGAGTTCCGCGAGGGCAACAGCGACACGCCGCTGGTGCTGATGGGCTACTTCAACCCGATCCACATGTACGGCGTGCCACGCTTCATCAGCGATGCGAAAGAAGCCGGCGTCGACGGCCTGATCGTGGTCGACATGCCGCCGGAACATAACGGCGAGCTGTGCGACCCGGCCCAGGCTGCCGGTATCGACTTTATCCGCCTGACCACGCCGACCACCGACGACGCGCGCCTGCCGACCGTGCTCAACGGCAGCTCAGGGTTTGTGTACTACGTCTCGGTGGCCGGTGTGACCGGCGCAGGCGCCGCGACCCTGGAACACGTCGAAGAGGCCGTGACCCGTCTGCGTCGGCATACCGACCTGCCGATCAGCATCGGTTTCGGCATCCGCACCCCGGAGCAGGCCGCTGCAATCGCCCGCCTGGCAGACGGTGTGGTGGTGGGGTCGGCACTGATCGATCACATAGCCAACGCCAGCAATGATCAACAGGCCATCGACGGTGTATTGACCCTGTGCTCGGCGCTGTCGGAAGGTGTACGCAACGCCCGTAAGTAAGCGGCTCGTAAGCGGTAGGTAAAGTTCCTGATACAGAGGAATCATGCTGGCAAATCAGTACCTAAGCTAACAAGACCAAGGGATTTCGAACGTGGTTCGAGATCCCTTTTTTGTTCGTGCAGTACTGAGGAAACAGCCCCATGAAAATCCCCAAACGTTTGATTGCAGGTGTAGGCGTGCTGGTGCTTGGCGCCAGCGCCCTGGTCCAAGCTGCGCCCTATGATCAGGGTGGCGGACCTGACCGTGGTGGCCCACAGGGCCAGCACGATCAACGTGGCGATGACCATCGCGGGCCGCAGGACAACCACCGTGGCGGGCCGCCTCAGGACTTTGGTCCTGTGAGACAGGTCATCCGCGACAACCATGGCGACTTCCACCGTGGCGCACCACCGCCTCCCGGCATCCACCTGGTGCGCGGCCAGCGCCTGCCGCCAAACTACTATGGTGAGCGTCTGGACCCACGGGCGCTGGGCCATCTGCCGCAATACCCTGGTTATGAATGGCGCCGTTCGGGTGGGGACATCGTATTGATCGCCGTTGGCACCAGCATCGTCTATCAGATTCTGGATGGCGCGCTGTACTAGAGCCGGACTGCTTTTGTGGTGAGGGAGCTTGCTGTGGCTAGGGAGTTGGTGTGGCTGGGGAGCTGGTGTGGCTGGGGAGCTGGTGTGGCCGGGGAGCTGGTGTGGCCGGGGAGCTGGTGTGGCGAGGGAGCTTGCTCCCGCTGGGCTGCGCAGCGGCCCCAAAATCCTGGGAGCGCTGCGCACTCCAGCGGGAGCAAGCTCCCTCGCCACCGCAAGCTCCCTCGCCGCAGCAGTCGCCTAAATCTCGATACGCTCGACCTTGCCGACCAGCAAGATGTAGGACAACGCCCCCAGCAACGCCAGCACCGCGATGTACGTAATCGCCGGTGCAAACGAATCCCCGGTGGCCAGAAAGCCAATCACGATCGGCGTGGTAATCGCCGACAGATTGCCGATGAAGTTGAACACCCCTCCGGTCAGCCCCAGCAGCCTTGCCGGCGCCAGGGTCGACACCAGCGACCAGGTGATCGACGCCAGGCCATTGCCGAAAAACGCCACCGCCAGAAACGCAATCACCCACGCCGTGGAATCAACAAAGTTGGCGCCGATGATCGCCGTGGAAATCAATAGCCCGCCAATGATCGGCAACTTGCGCGCAAACCCCACGGACGCTCCCCGGCGAATCAGCCAATCGGAAAACAGCCCCGAACACAGCACCCCGACAAACGCCGCCAGAAACGGCAGCGACGCCAGCAGGCCGGACTTGATGAAGTCCATGCCGCGATATTTCACCAGGTAGGTCGGAAACCACGTCAGGAAAAACCACAACGTGGAATTCAGGCAGAACTGCCCCAGGTAGATCCCCCACAGCTTGCGCTTGCTCAACACGATGCCGAGGTCGACCCAGCTGAACGGTGCCTTGGCCGCCTGCGCCTGGATGTCCACCAACCCGCCGCCTTCGCGGATCAGCTCGATTTCCGCCGCATTCGCGCCTTTGAAATCCCGTGGCTCGCGGTACACCGCGTACCAGATCAACGCCCACACAATGCCCACGCCGCCGGTGGCGACAAACACCATGTGCCAGCCAAAGGTGTGTTGCAGCCAGGCCAACACCGGCGTGAGAAACGCCAGCCCGACAAATTGCCCGGAGGTATAAACGCCGATCGCCGTGGCCCGTTCACGCTCGGGGAACCAAGTGGTGACCACGCGGCTGTTGATCGGGTAGGCCGGGGCCTCCAGGGCGCCCACCGCCATGCGCAATACGAACAGCGCGATGAAGCTGGCGGCGAAACCGAGCATCACCGTGGCCACCGACCACAGCAGCAGGGCGACGCTGTAGAGAATGCGCGGCGGCACCCGGTCCACCAGCCAGCCGCCGGGAATCTGCATGGCCGCGTAGGTCCAGCCGAACGCGGAGAAGATCAACCCGACATGCACCGGGTCGATCCCCAGCTCGCTGGTCAGGGCCGGAGCGGCAATCGACAGGTTGCTGCGGTCCAGGTAGTTGATCACCACGGTGATGAACAGCAGCACCATGATGAAGAAACGCTTTCGGCTGGGCGTGACTAAAGAAGCCTGCCCGGTGAAGGACTCGGATTGCATGGGGGTTGCCTCTTCTTATGGTTATTGAGGACAGGTCTTACTGACGAAACGCGATACCTGTGGGAGCTGGCTTGCCTGCGATAGCGGAGTGTCAGCGCCGCAGATGCAAGCTGACTCACCGCTATCGCAGGCAAGCCAGCTCCCACACTGACGGTGTTTCTTCAGGAGGAAATCACCACTCCGCGAAGCTGCCGTCGGCATGCCGCCAGATCGGATTGCGCCAGCGATGCCCGATGGCCGCGCGTTCGATCACGTATTCCTCGTTGATCTCGATGCCCAGGCCTGGCCCGTTGGGGATTTTCACAAAGCCCTGGTCGTAGTCGAAAACACCCGGATCGCGCACGTAATCCAGCAGGTCATTGCTCTCGTTGTAGTGAATGCCCAGGCTCTGTTCCTGGATGAACGCGTTGTAGCAAACCGCATCCAGCTGCAGGCACGCTGCCAGGGCAATCGGGCCGAGCGGGCAGTGCAGGGCAAGGGCCACGTCGTAGGCTTCGGCCATGTTGGCAATCTTGCGGGTTTCGGTGATACCGCCGGCGTGGGACGCATCCGGCTGGATGATGTCGACGTAGCCTTCGCTGAGCACGCGCTTGAAGTCCCAGCGCGAGAACAGGCGCTCGCCGAGGGCAATCGGGGTGCTGGTGAGCGGCGCCAGTTCTTTCAGCGCTTCGTAGTTTTCGCTGAGCACCGGTTCTTCGATAAACATCAGTTTGTAGGGGTCGAGTTCCTTCATCAGCACCTTGGCCATGGGTTTGTGCACCCGGCCATGGAAGTCGACGCCGATGCCGACGTTTGGACCGACCGCATCCCGCACGGCGGCGACGTTGGCCAGGGCCTGGTCGACTTTTTCGAAGCTGTCGAGAAATTGCAGCTCTTCGGTGCCGTTCATTTTCACCGCAGTAAAACCACGGGCCACGGCTTCCTTGGCGGCGCGGGCAGTGTCGGCCGGGCGGTCGCCACCAATCCATGAATACACGCGGATCTTGTCGCGCACCTGGCCACCCAGCAGGTCGCTGACCGACACGCCGAGGGCCTTGCCCTTGATGTCCCACAGCGCCTGGTCGATACCGGCGAGAGCGCTCATATGGATCGCGCCGCCACGGTAGAAACCGCCGCGATAGAGCACGGTCCAGATGTCTTCGATATTGCGTGGGTCCTTGCCGATCAAGTAGTCGGACAATTCTTCGACGGCGGCAGCAACGGTGTGGGCGCGGCCCTCGACAACGGGCTCGCCCCAACCGGTCACGCCCTGGTCGGTTTCAACCTTGAGGAAGCACCAGCGCGGCGGGACGATGAAGGTGGTCAGTTTGGTGATTTTCATCTTCTTATCTCTCTTGTAGATGGAGAACGCTGATCAGCCCAAGGCATGCCAGGCCGCGACGTAGGCCTGGGCGTTGCTCGCCACTTGGGCGACGCTCATGCCCGGCTTGAATAACCCGGAGCCCAAGCCGAAGCCTTTGACGCCCGCGTCGAAAAATACCTGCATGTTGTCCGGGGTGATGCCGCCTACCGGCAGCAGCACGGTGCCGGCGGGCAGTACCGCGAGCCAGGCCTTGACCACCGCCGGGCCCATTTGCTCGGCCGGGAACAGCTTCAGCACGTCGGCGCCTTCGGCCAGCGCGGCAAACGCTTCGGTGGGCGTGGCCACACCCGGCGACAGATACAGGCCCGCGGCCTTGGCGGCTCGCAGCACCTTGGCATCGCTATGGGGCATGACGATCACCTGGCCGCCGGCGGCTTTGACTTGATCGACCTGTTCCGGGGTCAGCACGGTGCCGGCGCCGATCAGGCAATCGGCGGGCAGGCTGTCCCGCAGGATGCGGATGCTGGAATAAGGATCCGGCGAGTTCAGCGGCACTTCGATCACCCTGAAGCCCGCCGTGTACAACACCTCGCCGATCGCCAGCGCCTCCTCCGGTCGCAGGCCGCGCAGGATCGCGATCAAACCGTTGTGTGTCAGTGCTTGCTTGAGCATGTCGGGCCTCTCGTCAGGTTGCAGGCAGCAGCCCCGCCGCCATGGCCAGCTGCCAAAGGCCACGCTCGGTAGCCTCCTGCGCCAGGGTCACGTGGGGGAAGCCACAGAGTTGGAGTGCACGCTGGTAGCGGGTGCAGAGTTGGGGTGTGCCGACCAGGACGATGTCGCGCTGCTGGCTGGGCTTGCGAGTGCGCAGGCCGGTCAGTTCGTGGCCGATCAACAGCCCGGACAGATAGTCCGGTTGCTCGTCAGGCGCCAGCTCGCCGGTCAATCCCAGGGAGCGTGCGCTGAACAAGTTCGACAACAGCCCCGTTTGGCCGTCTGCCGACAGCGCAACCTGAACGCCGCGATCAAAAGCGGCCACCTGGAACTGTTCGGAAGGGCGCTGGGTGCGCCCCAGAATGCTGTGTTGACTGAGCACGGCGAACAACTCGCCGGTCATGAAAGTATCGAAGTGAGTGATGCAGCCTTCCACCACCTCCACCCACTTGGAATGGCTGCCCGGCAGGCCGATCAATACGTCGCGCCCGGTATGGGCAGACAGGCTTTGCAGCACGCCGAGCACCTGGGTTTCTTCACCGCGCATCACATTGGGCAACGCGCCGCGTTGAATCACGCCGGGCACGATGTGCACCGCTGCGCCCCGCAGGCTGCGCACCACATGCAGCGCCTGGCCGAGGGTAGAGACGTCGGCCGGGGTGTCGCGGTAAGCCGCTTCGCTCCAGCCCTGGGCGCTGCCGACCATGCCGCAGGCGATAACGGGAAGGTCGGGCTGGGTGTCGAGCCAGTCACCGCAGGCTGCGTCGAATGCCAGCTCGAACCCGTTGCTGCAGCGAACACCGGCTATTTCCCGGGCTTCAGTGGGCAGGTGCATGATCCCCGACGCCAAGGTGCGCCGTTCGATCACGACGCCTGCCGGGCCGAGCTTGTAAGCACGAAGGGAACTGGTTCCCCAATCGAGCGCGATCAATTGCGCCTGCATCGCTTCACCTGAGTGTTCTGAGCGGATGAGGCGAATATAAACCCAAGACCGGCAAAGTCTCAATATATAAATATCAGTCCCATATATAGGGAAATTAAAGACTTAAAATATTGACAGATCCAGCGTGCGCATCGCCCCCATCCAGATCGCGTGTTCGGTGTGGTCCTTGAGGTCATCACCGGTGGTCGGGTGCAGGAACACCACCAGGCCGTTGCGGTTGAGGGCCAGCCAAGGCAGCACGACGCCGATGTATTCAGGTTCGAATGCCAGCTGGCAGCTCCAGTCCGGGTGCGGGCCCACCGGGCGTTCATGCACGCGGCCCATGCGCAGCGGAAACAATTGCGCGGCGTCTTCGCAGAGTTTGCGCGCCTGGTCGATGGTGTTGGCGTCGAAATAGATGTGGGCGTGGTAGCCCTTGATACGTTGCATGACAGGCTCCGGGCTCATTGATCGGCAAATCCTAGACCGCAATGGACGGCAGGGCCAGACCGGTCAGCGATTGTGCGCTGCTGGCCTGTTCGGTCATCAGCCAGTCGACGAAACGCTCGATCAACTGGCTGCGGCGTTTGCGCTGGGGCAGCACCACGTAATAGCCGAAGCGCGAGATCACCGTGTCGCCAATCGGCCGGCACAGCCATTTTTGCTCCAGCAGGTTATCCACAAGGTGACGCCAGCCGATGGCCACGCCCTGGCCCGCGATCGCGGCCTGGATCAACAGCGTGTAATTGTCGAAACGCAGTTGGCCCGGGGTGGGCGCCGTGGTGATGCCCAACTCACGGAACACGCCGCTCCAGTCGAACCACTGGTTGTTGTTTTGCTGGCGCAGGTGCAGCAAGGGGAACTCCAGCAGGCTCTGCACCGATAGTGGCGCGACTCGGTCCTGGAGTAGCTGCGGGCTGCACACCGGGAACACTTCCTCGTTGAACAGCCACAGGCTGTCGCCCTGTTTGAAGCGGCCGTCACCGAACAGCACCGCTACGTCGATATCGCTGCGCAACGTGGCGTGGTTACGCTCGCTGGTGACCAGGCTCACGTCCACCTGCGGGTTGGCTTCATGGAAACGATGCAGGCGTGGCATCAGCCAATACGCGGCGAAGGCAAAGTCGGTCGCCACCTGCAGGACTTCATGCTGGTCCTGCTCGGCAATCGCGCTCAGGCCCTGGTTGATGCTCTGCAAACCGGCCTGTACCTGCTCGAATAACAAGGCGCCCGCGTCGGTCAGCTCGATGCCACGGTAGATGCGATCAAACAGGCGCACCTTCAGCTGTTCTTCCAGGCGCTTGATCTGCTGGCTGATGGCCGGCTGAGTGGTGCCCAACTCCATCGCCGCTGCCGTAAAGCTGCGTTGGCGCGCTGCGGATTCAAAGGCACGCAGCAGGTCGAGTGACAGGTGACCGAGGGATTCATACATAAGCTGGGCTTATCCTAGACATTGCTTCTCATGGGCTTTACCACGATTTCCATGGCCTGCATGCTCATTCGCATAAACATCGACTATGGAATGCCGCGAAACCATGAAGCGCAAGAACATTCTTTTTATCATGGCCGATCAAATGGCCGCGCCGATGCTTCCGTTCTACGGTCCTTCGCCTATCAAACTGCCGAACCTGAGCCGTCTCGCCGCCGAGGGCGTGGTGTTCGATGCCGCCTATTGCAACAGCCCGCTGTGTGCTCCGTCGCGCTTTACCCTGGTGAGTGGCCAGTTGCCGAGCAAGATCGGCGCCTACGACAACGCAGCCGATTTCCCCGCCGACGTGCCGACCTATGCCCACTACCTGCGCCGCCTCGGCTACCGCACCGCGCTGTCGGGCAAGATGCATTTTTGCGGCCCCGACCAGCTCCACGGCTATGAAGAACGCCTGACCAGTGACATCTACCCGGCCGACTATGGCTGGGCCGTGAACTGGGATGAGCCGGACGTGCGCCCCTCCTGGTACCACAACATGGCGTCGGTGCTGCAGGCCGGGCCGTGCGTGCGCACCAACCAGCTGGATTTCGACGAAGAGGTAGTGTTCAAGGCCCAGCAGTACCTGTTCGACCATATCCGCGAAGATGGCGACCAGCCGTTCTGCCTGACCGTGTCGATGACGCACCCACACGACCCTTACACCATTCCCAAACCGTTCTGGGACCTGTACGACGACAACGACATCCCGCTGCCTGCAACACCGCCACAGGCTGACCTCGACCCTCACTCCCAGCGCCTGCTCAAGGTCTATGACCTGTGGGACAAGCCGCTGCCGCTGAACAAGATCCGCGATGCACGCCGCGCCTACTTCGGCGCGTGCAGCTACATTGACAGTAACGTCGGCAAGCTCCTGCAAACCCTGGAAGACACGGGCCTGGCCGATGACACCATCATCATCTTCTCCGGCGACCACGGCGACATGCTCGGCGAACGCGGGCTCTGGTACAAAATGCACTGGTTTGAAATGGCCGCCCGGGTGCCGCTGCTGATCAGCGCGCCGGGGCAGTTTGCGGCCGGCCGGGTGACCGCCGCCGTGTCCACCGCCGACCTGCTGCCTACCCTGGTGGAACTGGCCGGCGGCGAGCTGGACCCGAGGCTGGCGCTGGACGGTCGCTCGCTGGTCTCTCACCTGCAAGGGCAGGGCGGGCACGACGAAGTGTTCGGCGAGTACATGGCCGAGGGCACCATCAGCCCGCTGATGATGATTCGCCGTGGCGCCTACAAGTTCATCTACAGCGAGGACGATCCTTGCCTATTGTTCGATGTGCACAACGACCCGCACGAGCGGGAGGACCTCAGCCAGTCACCGGAACACCGGCCACTGTTCGAGGCGTTTTTGCATGAAGCGCGGGCCAAATGGGACATCCCTGCGATCCACCAGCAGGTGCTCGCCAGCCAACGCCGTCGCCGCCTGGTGTTCGAGGCGCTGACCCAGGGCAAGCTGAAGAGCTGGGACCACCAGCCACTGGTAGACGCCAGTCAGCAATACATGCGCAACCACATCGACCTCGACGATCTGGAGCGCAAGGCACGTTTTCCACAACCCTGCCAAAACCAATAAAACTGAGGGGAAGGCCATGCAAAAGTTATCCACCGTGTTGAGCGTTGCGCTGCTGGCATTGAGCAGTGCCGGCGTCTACGCGGACACCAGCTGCGACACCGTGAAGATGGCCGATCCGGGCTGGAGCGATATCGCCGCCACCAATGCCATTACCGGTTTCCTGTTGAACGGCATGGGCTACAAGGCCAAGGTCGATACCCTTGCGGTGCCGATCACCTTTGGCGGGCTCAAGGACGGCCAGGTGGACGTGTTCCTGGGTAACTGGATGCCGGCGCAGCAGGGCTTCTACGACAAGTTCGTGGCCAATGGCGATGTGGTGCAACTGGCGAAGAACCTCGACGGCACCGAGTTCACCCTGGCCGTGCCGGACTATGTCTGGGACGCCGGGGTGCATGACTTTGCCGACCTGAACAAGTTTGCCGACAAGTTCGACAAGAAGATCTACGGCATCGGTTCGGGTGCGCCGGCGAATCTCTCGTTGCAGGAAATCATCAAGAAAAACGACTTCGACCTGGGCCAGTGGAAGCTGATCGAGTCCAGTGAACAGGCGATGCTGGCCGAAGTGTCCCGGGCGGTGAAAAAGCAGAAGTTCGTGACCTTCCTCGGCTGGACGCCGCACCCGATGAACGTGCAGTTGAAGATGCATTACCTCAAGGGTGGGGAGAAGTACTTTGGTGACACCGGCAGCGTGTATACGTTGACCCGCAAGGGCTATGCACAGGCGTGCCCGAATGTGGGGAAATTGCTGACCAACCTGAGTTTCACCCAGGAGATGGAGAACGCCATCATGGCTGAGGTGGTGAACAAGAAGCTCAGTAATGCGGACGCGGCGAAGGCGTGGATCAAGGCGAACCCGGCGGTGCTGGACAAGTGGCTGGACGGGGTTAAAACCGTGGACGGTCAAGATGCGCTGGCCGCTGTAAAAGCCAAACTCTGATGCACTGATCGTTCCCACGCTCTGCGTGGGAACGCATCCGGTGACGCTCCGCGTCACGACTCAAGAGCGGACGCAGAGCGTCCAGGACGGCATTCCCACGCAGAGCGTGGGAACGATCATCATGAGCCTGATACTCTGATTCAAACCTCTTCAACCGAGTTTCCAATGCCCTGGCCCAACCGCCATACACTCTTCCCCTTCCTCAGCTGGCTCCCGCGCCAAACCCGCGCCAGCGTCGGAAGGGACGCGGTCGTCGGCCTGAGCGGTGCAGTCCTGGCATTACCCCAGTCCATTGCCTACGCGCTGATCGCCGGTCTCCCACCGGAGTACGGCCTGTACGCCGCGATCATTCCGGTACTGATCGCCTGCTTATGGGGTTCTTCCTGGCACCTGATCTGCGGCCCCACGGCAGCCATCTCTATCGTGCTGTACGCCAGCGTCAGCCCGTTGGCCGTGCCCGGCTCCCAGGACTACATCACACTCATCCTGTTGCTGACATTCCTGGCCGGCGTCTTCCAATGGCTGTTGGGCATGCTGCGCTTCGGCGCCCTGGTGAATTTCGTCTCGCATTCAGTGGTGCTCGGCTTCACCCTCGGCGCTGCGGTGGTGATCGCCCTGGGCCAACTGCCCAACCTGCTGGGGCTGGACCTGCCCAGCCAGGCCACGGCGATCAACAGTCTGCTGGCGCTGATCAACCATGCCGGGGAGTGGAATCGTCCTTCACTGGTGCTCGGGCTCGGCACCTTGCTGGTGGGGGTGCTGCTGAAACTCTGGGTACCGCGCTGGCCAACCCTGTTGATCGCGCTGGCCCTGGGCAGCCTCATCCCGTGGCTGTGGCCGGCGATGTTCGGGGAGGTGGCGCGGGTCAGTTCATTTGTCGGCAAGCTGCCACCGTTCAGCCCGCTGCCGATGGATCTGGACATGGTCCTGCGCCTGCTGCCGAGTGCCGTGGCGGTGGGCATGCTGGGGCTGGTGACCAGCCTGTCGATTGCGCGCTCACTGTCGGCCCGCTCCCAACAATTGCTCGATGCAAATCAGGAAGTGCGCGCCCAGGGTTTATCCAACATCGTCGGTGGATTTTTCTCCGGGTACTTGTCGGCGGGTTCCTTCACACGGTCGGGCCTGAGTTATGAGGCAGGCGCCTGTTCGCCGCTGGCGGGGGTGTTTTCCGCACTGTGGGTGGCGTTGTTCGCGCTGTTCGGTGCGGCATTGATCGCGCATATCCCGATCCCGAGCATGGCCGCCAGCATCCTGCTGATTTGCTGGGGGTTGGTCGACCATCGTGGTATTCGGGCGCTGTTCCGGGTCAGCCGCGCAGAGTTCGTGGTGATGAGCCTGACCTGCATCGCCACGCTGTTGCTGGAGTTGCAAACGGCCATTTACGCCGGGGTGCTGGCGTCGCTGTTTTTCTACCTCAAGCGCACCTCGCAGCCGCGGGTCCAGCAATGGCGTGACGGTGAGGACGATGTGCTGCGGGTCGGCGGGTCGATCTTTTTTGGCGCCAGCCATTACCTGCAGGTGCGGCTGCAAAGCCTGCACGGCCAGCGGGTGGTGATCGAGGCGCAGCAGATCAACTTCATCGACTATTCCGGGGTGGAGATGCTGCACCAGGAAGCGCGCCGATTGAATGGAGTGGGGCGCAGCCTGGCGTTGCGCAAGGCCCGGCCACAGGTGGTGGAAGAGTTGAGGAAACTGGAAGGGGCCGACCAATGCCCCATCCATTTCGAAGACTGAATGCGGTTGAAACTGTGGGAGCTGGCTTGCTCGCGAATGCGGTGTGACAGTCGCCGTATGTATCAACTGATCCACCGCATTCGCGAGCAAGCCCGCTCCCACATTTGGATTGCGTCAGGCCAGTTGGCTACGCAATTCAGCCAGCACCGGCGCGGAGTCCGGTCGAACGCCGCGCCACAGGAAGAACGCTTCCGCGGCCTGTTCCACCAGCATCCCCAGGCCATCCATTGCCACCGCCGCGCCCTGCTCACTGGCCCAGCGGCAGAAAGCCGTAGGCTCTTTGCCGTACATCATGTCGTAGCAAAAGGTCTTGCCCGGCTCAACGAGGCTGCCGGCAATCGGCGGTACATCGCCTGACAGGCTGGCGGACGTGGCATTGATGATCAGGTCCACCGGTTCACGCAGCCAGTCGAAACCGCTGGCGGACACCGGGCCGAGGTCGTCGAACAGCTCGGCGAGCAATTCCGCTTTTTCCACGGTGCGATTGGCAATGATCAGCGAAGCCGGCTGCTCAGCCAGCAATGGCTCCAACGCGCCGCGCACCGCACCACCGGCGCCCAGCAGCAGGATGCGTTTGCCTTGCAGGCTGAACCCGGCATTCACCGTCAAATCCCGCACCAGGCCGGCGCCGTCGGTGTTGTCTCCCAACAGGCTGCCATCGCCGAGCTTGCTCAGGGTATTCACCGCGCCGGCCCGTTGGGCGCGTTCGGTCAGGGCGTTGGCCAGGCGATAGGCCTCTTCCTTGAACGGTACGGTGACGTTGGCGCCACGGCCTTGTGCGAAAAATGCTTTTGCACAGCCGGTGAAATCCTCCAACGGCGCGAGCAAGGTGCTGTAGTCCAGTTGCTCGCCGGTCTGTTCGGCGAACAGACGGTGAATCAGCGGCGACTTGCTGTGGCCGATGGGGTTGCCGAAGACGACATAACGATCCATCAGACCGCCGCCTTGGGCAGCACACCCAGCCAGTCGCGGTCTTGCAGGAAGTAGTCGGTTAGGCGCGCTTCTTCGCTGTCGGGGGCGGCTTTCCAGTCATAGCTCCAGCGCACTTGTGGTGGCAGCGACATCAGGATCGACTCGGTACGCCCGCCCGATTGCAGGCCAAACAAAGTGCCACGGTCGTAGACCAGGTTGAACTCGACGTAGCGGCCACGGCGGAATTCCTGGAATTCGCGCTGCTGCTCGGTATAGGCCATGGCCTTGCGGCGCTGGACGATCGGCAGGTAGGCGTCGATGTAGGCGTCGCCGATGGCGCGCATGAAGGCGAAGCTGGTGTCGAAGTCCCACTCGTTCAAATCATCGAAGAACAAACCGCCGATGCCACGCGGTTCGTTGCGGTGCTTGATGTGGAAGTAGGTGTCGCACCAGGCCTTGTAGCGTGAATAAACGTCCGGGCCAAACGGCGCGCAGGCCTGTTCGGCGACGCGGTGCCAGTGGATGCAGTCTTCTTCGTTGCCGTAGTAGGGCGTCAGGTCGAAGCCGCCGCCAAACCACCACACCGGCTCTTCGCCTTCTTTTTCAGCGATGAAAAAACGCACATTGGCGTGGGAAGTCGGCACATGCGGGTTGTGCGGGTGGATCACCAGCGACACGCCGAGGGCTTCAAAACCGCGACCGGCCAATTCCGGGCGATGGGCACTGGCGGACGGTGGGAGGCCGCTGCCAAACACGTGGGAAAAGTTAACGCCGCCTTTCTCGATTACCGAACCGTTTTCGATCACACGGGTGCGACCGCCGCCGCCGGCAGGCCGGGTCCAGGCGTCTTCGATGAAGCGAGTGTCCGTCTCGAAGGTTTCCAGGGCGCTGCAAATGCGGTCTTGCAGGTCAAGCAGGTAGGCTTTGACAGCCTCGGTGCGGGTAGTCATGACATCACCTTGAATCGGGCAACGCTACACGAGGCCATTGGGCATCGGCGGCAAATGGGCGCACAGGATACCACTGCACCCACTGCTGCCACAGTTGACGAAGATCAAGCTTAGGAGTCCGATAGGGGGCTACGCGAAATGACTTAAGGAGAGTGCAGATGGCCAAACGTATCCAGTTCCGTGCCCATGGCGGCCCCGAAGTGCTTGAGTATGTGGACTACACCCCGGCAGAACCCGGCCCGCAGCAGGTTCGCGTGCAGAACAAGGCCATTGGCCTGAACTTCATCGACACCTATTTCCGCAGCGGCCTGTATGCACCACCGGCCTTGCCGTCGGGCCTGGGCGCGGAAGGTGCCGGCGTGGTTGATGCGGTGGGCAGCGAAGTCACTCAATTCAAGGTCGGCGATCGCGTGGCCTACGGCAGCGGCCCGCTGGGTGCCTACAGCGAATTGCATGTGTTGCCGGCTGCCAACCTGGTGCACCTGCCGGACGACATCAGCTTCGAACAAGCCGCCGGCGCGATGCTCAAGGGCCTGACGGTGCAGTACCTGTTGCGCCAGACCTATGAGTTGAAGGGCGGCGAAACCATTCTGTTCCACGCCGCTGCCGGTGGCGTCGGCTCCCTGGCTTGCCAATGGGCCAAGGCCTTGGGCGTGAAGCTGATCGGTACCGTGAGTTCGCCGGAAAAAGCGGCGCTGGCCAAATCCCTCGGCGCCTGGGAAACCATCGACTACAGCAAGGAAAATGTCGCACAACGCGTGCTGGAACTGACTGACGGCAAGAAGTGCCCAGTGGTGTACGACGGCGTAGGCAAGGACACCTGGCTCACATCCTTGGACAGCGTCGCGCCACGCGGGCTGGTGGTGAGTTTCGGTAATGCTTCGGGGGCGGTGGATGGGGTCAACCTGGGGATTCTGGCGGCCAAGGGCTCGCTGTATGTAACCCGGCCGACATTGGCGACCTATGCCAACAACCCGGAAAACCTGCAGGCGATGGCGGATGATCTGTTTTCGATGATCATCAGCGGGAAGCTGCAGATTGATATTAACCAACGGTTTTCGTTGGGGGATGCGGCGAAGGCGCAAATTGAGTTGTCGGCGCGGCGGACGACTGGGTCGACCATTCTGTTGCCTTAGGGCTCTAGTTCTCTGGGGCCTGTAAGGGCCTCATCGCGGGCAAGCCCGGCTCCCACTGGTTCTGCGGTGAACATAAATTTTGTGTTCGCTGCAGATCAGTGTGGGAGCCGGGCTTGCCCGCGATGGCCGCGACTCGGTCTTAAGACGGCCGCACAACCTCACCCGTCGCCAGATCCCGAATCAGACTCGGGTTCTTGCGCCCCCCCAGATTCCCCCCCAATACCAGATCCACCTGCCCGCGGAAGTACTGCTCCACACGAATCCGCGTGCGCGCCGCCGGGCGGCCCTGCGGGTTGGCCGAGGTGGAAATCAGTGGCCCGACCAGCGAGCACAGATCCCGCACTTGCGGATGATCAGTCACCCGCAACGCCACCGTGTCATGCACCCCGGTAATCCACTCGGGCAGCAAGTTCTGATGGGGCACCAGCCACGTATTCGGGCCAGGCCAGGTACTGGCCATGCGGTCCATCCACTCATCGGGAAAGTCTTCGAAGAGAAAATCGAACTGACGGATATTGTCGGCAATCAGGATCAGCCCCTTATCCACAGACCGGCCCTTGATCGCCAGCAACCGATCCACCGCTTCTTCGTTCCAAGGGTCACAGCCCAGGCCCCAGACCGCTTCGGTTGGATAGGCAATCACTGCGCCTGCGCGAATTTCTCGTGCGGCTTCTCGCACCCGCCACCTGTTGACCATTGCTCACTCTCCGGACTAAAGCTCTGCGCAGTTTACCGATCTTCGTTACAAAACCTAGCCGCGCGCAAGCCAGCGCCCGCTTTCGCAGATCACTCGGCCTTCCAGTTCCAGCTCCGTCAGGCTGGCCAGCACCTCGGACAAGGCCCTGCCACTGGCAATCGCCAGGGCTTCACTGGTGTGGGGCGCCGCGTGCAACAGCGCCACCAGCGGATGATTGACCGCAATCGGCGCCGGGCGGGAGAGGGCCTGCCAGCCACGCAGGTTTTCGAGAATGTGCTCGATGGTTTCCACCAGCACCGCGCCATCGCGGATCAGTTGATGGCAGCCTTTGGCCCCGGGGTGATGGATGGAGCCGGGGATGGCGTATACCTCGCGCCCTTGCTCCGCCGCCAGCCGCGCGGTGATCAGCGAACCGCTGGCCATGCTGGCCTCCACCACCAGTACCCCAAGCGACAGGCCACTGATAATACGGTTGCGGCGCGGGAAGTTGCCGGCCTGGGGCGCGGCGTCCAACGGAAACTCGGAAACCACGGCGCTGCCTTGGGCAATCATCGCCTCGGCCAAGCGTCGATGGCGCTGTGGATAAAAATTTTCGAGCCCGGTGCCCAGCACGCCGATTGTATGTCCACCAACATCCAAAGCCGCCTGGTGAGCAGCACCGTCGATACCCAGGGCAAGGCCACTGGTGATGACAAAACCGGCACTCGCCAGGCTGCGGGAAAACGCGGCGGCGGTATCCATTCCTGGCCTGGAGGCGCGACGGCTGCCGACCATCGCCAGCTGCGGTTTCTCCAGAATCGCCGGGTTGCCGGCGACGAATAATAGCGGGGGTGCGTCATCCAATTCTGCAAGCAATGCCGGGTAGTCGGGTTGGTCCCACATCAGCAAATGCTGGGCCGGACGCTCCAACCAGGCCAATGCCGCACTGGCACCATCACGTACTTCCTCGCAACGCCGGGCATCGGCGCTGGCCACCTTGAGCCCCAGGGAGCGCCAGGCACTGGCCGGTGCGCTGATGGCTTTTGACGCAGAACCAAAGGCCTCGATAAGTTTTTTAAAGCCCTTGGGACCCAGTTCCGGCAGCCTGTGCAAGCGTAGTCGGGCTTCCAGTTCTGCCGGGGAAATTTCACGGTCATTCGTCGGTAACATATGATCGTCCTTGATCGGAACAAGCTGTGGATAACTCTGTTGGTAACTTATTTAGCAACCTAATTATTGTCTTCGTTCTGGCGCCTCAAAACGGTCCATTACCGCCAGCGAACGCGACGCGCTGAGCACCAGGCCGTAGCTGAGCTTTTCGTAGGTGCGGAACACCAATAGCGTCCCGGCCGGCTCGTCGGGCATCTTCACCGGAGCACCGGTTACTCGGTCCCGAACGGTTTCCCCGGTTTTCACCACGGCCAGCAAATGGCCTTCCATCAGGCCGTCACGACGGCCCTTGTTCAGCGTCACCGCGTCCAGCACGCCGATCTGCGTCACGCCCCGTGGCACGTCGATGATGTGCCCGGCGGTGGCGCGAGCAGGCATCTGAATCACCAGGCTGGCCAGGTCGGTGGGCGCTTGCTGGCTGAGCAATCGGTCGCCGGGCCGCACTTCCTGGGTGACGCGCTGCACACCCAACGTGCTGACATCGCCCGCAGTCACAAAACGTGCGGTGCCAATGTCGTCGACGTCGATACCCAGCAGTTCCTGGCTTTGCGGGTCGGTATAGGCCTTGCCGCGACGGAAGATCCCGTAGCTTTCGGCGGTAGGGTCCAGGGCACCTCGCGCATAAATACGCTCGCCATCGGCGCCCAATACTCGTCCGGCATCTGCTGCAACAATATAGGGAGCGTGCTCCAGTTCCTGGGGGGTATCGAGAATGCGGTTGTGCAGTAAAAAGCGCTGGATGGCCTGCTGCGTATGAAGTGGCAACGGTTGGCCGGCCTGTGGATAGCTCTCGGGAACCTGGGCAATAACGGCTTGGGCCCACAGCAGCAAGACGAGTAGCGATTTCCTCATGGGGTGAATCTCCTTTATTATGTGCATTCGCGTGAAACGCCTTGGCCTTCGCGGCTTTCGGACGTTTTCCCACGGCACTTATTCCGGCACATCAAGGGTCCATCCCCGGCGCCGACTTGCCTTTACCTCACATGTGCAGCAATTACGCTTATGGCTATTTTGAACATCCTCGAATTTCCGGACTCACGCCTGCGCACCATCGCCAAGCCAGTGGCCGTAGTGGACGCCAAGGTTCGTCAGTTGGTCGATGACATGTTTGAAACAATGTATGAAGCCCCGGGTATCGGCCTCGCCGCGACCCAGGTCGACGTGCATCAGCGCGTCGTGGTCATGGACCTGTCCGAAGACCGCAGCGAGCCCCTGGTGTTTATCAACCCTGAGTTCGAAACCCTGACCGACGAGATGGGCCAGTACCAGGAAGGCTGCCTGTCGGTGCCCGACTTCTACGAGAACGTCGACCGTCCCCAGCGCGTCAAGATCAAGGCCCTGGACCGTGACGGCAAGCCGTTCGAGATGATTGCCGAAGGCCTGCTGGCGGTGTGCATCCAACACGAGTGCGACCACCTCAACGGCAAGCTGTTTGTCGATTACCTGTCCACGCTTAAACGCGACCGGATCAAGAAGAAGCTGGAAAAGAAGCATCGCCAGCAAGCTTGATTCCCTTCTTTCAAAGGCTTGCTCCGGCAAGCCTTTTTCTTTTGTGAGACGTTTCCCATGACCGAGCCACTGCGCATCGTTTTTGCCGGCACCCCCGAATTCGCCGCCGAACACCTCAAGGCCCTGCTCGCCAGCCCTTATGAAATCGTGGCGGTCTACACCCAGCCCGATCGCCCGGCCGGTCGTGGGCAAAAACTGATGCCCAGCCCGGTCAAGCAGCTGGCACTGGAAAACAACATTGTGGTGCTGCAGCCGCCGACCCTGCGCAACGCCGATGCCCAGGCCGAACTGGCTGCGCTGAAACCAGACCTGCTGGTGGTGGTGGCCTACGGCTTGATCCTGCCCCAGGCTGTGCTGGATATCCCGCGCCTGGGCTGCATCAACAGCCACGCCTCGCTGCTGCCTCGCTGGCGTGGCGCGGCACCGATCCAGCGTGCCGTCGAAGCCGGTGATGCGCAAAGCGGGGTGACCGTGATGCGCATGGAAGCAGGCCTGGACACCGGGCCGATGCTGCTGAAAGTCACCACTCCGATCACCGGGCAAGACACCGGCGGCAGCCTGCATGATCGCCTCGCCGAAATGGGCCCGCCGGCTGTCGTCCAGGCCATCGCCGGCCTGGCTGCCGGCACTCTGCAAGGTGAAGTTCAGGACGACAGCCTCGCTACCTACGCCCACAAATTGAACAAGGATGAAGCCCGCATCGACTGGAGCCGCCCGGCCGTTGAGCTGGAGCGTCTGGTGCGTGCCTTCAACCCGTGGCCGATCTGCCACAGCACGCTCAATGGCGAGGCCTTGAAAGTACTGGCCGCCACCCTGGCCGAAGGCAAGGGCGCCCCCGGCGAGATCATCGGCGCCAGCAAGGACGGCCTGTTGGTAGCGTGCGGTGAACAGGCGCTGTGTCTGACCCGTCTGCAATTGCCCGGCGGCAAGGCGCTGAACTTCAGCGATTTGTTCAACAGCCGCCGTGAGAAATTTGCCGTTGGCATCGTCCTCGGCCAAGCGGTGGACGCGCAATGAACCCACGTCTGGCCGCCGCCAAGGCCCTGGCCGCCGTGCTCAACGGCAAGGCTTCCCTCAATAGTTCGTTGCCGACCCAACTGGATAAAGTCGAAGACCGCGATCGCGGCTTTACCCAGGACCTGGCCTTCGGTACCGCCCGCTGGCAGCCACGTTTATCGGCGCTGGCGGCCAAGCTGCTGCAAAAGCCGTTCAAGGCGGCGGACGCCGATGTCGAGGCGCTGCTGCTGGTGGGCCTGTATCAACTGCTCTACACCCGCGTGCCGGCCCACGCGGCCATCGGCGAAACCGTCGGTTGCGCCGACAAGCTGAAAAAGCCTTGGGCCAAGGCCCTGCTCAACGCCGTGCTGCGCCGCGCCCAGCGCGAAAGCGAAGCGCTGCTGGCCGAACTGGAACATGACCCGGTGGTGCGCACCGCCCACCCGCGCTGGCTGCAAAAATCCCTGAAGGCATTCTGGCCCGAGCAATGGGAAGCCATCTGCGCCGCCAACAATGCGCACCCGCCGATGATCCTGCGGGTCAATCGCCGTCATCACACTCGCGACGCTTATCTCACATTGCTTGGCGAAGCCGGTGTAGCGGCCACGGCCTGCGTCTACAGCCAGGACGGCATCGTTCTTACAGAACCGGGCGATGTACGTAACCTGCCCGGGTTCGCCGAAGGCTGGATCAGCGTGCAGGACGAAGCCGCTCAACTGGCCGCCGACCTGCTGGACCTGGCCCCGGGCCAACGCGTACTGGACGCCTGTTGCGCCCCCGGCGGCAAGACCTGCCACATCATGGAAGTGCAAGCAGACCTGGCCGGTGTCGTCGCCGTCGACCTGGAAGCCAAGCGCCTGGTGCGTGTGCGGGAAAACCTCGCCCGCCTAGGCCTCAGCGCCGAGCTGATCGCCGCCGACGGCCGCGACACCGCCACCTGGTGGGACGGCAAGCTGTTCCAGCGCATCCTGCTGGACGCACCGTGCTCCGCCACCGGCGTGATCCGCCGCCACCCGGACATAAAGCTGACCCGCCAACCCGACGACATCGCCGCCCTGGCCGTGCTGCAAGGCGAGTTGCTGGACGCGTTGTGGCCGACCCTCGAAGTAGGCGGCATCCTGCTGTACGCCACCTGCTCGACGCTGCCCACCGAAAACACCGAAGTCATCGAAGCCTTCCTGGCCCGCACCAGCGGCGCACGGGAACTGGACCTCGACATCCAGGCCGGGATCAAGCAGCCTCATGGCCGCCAGTTGCTGGCCCAGGAAGGCGGCCACGACGGGTTCTATTACGCCAAGCTGATCAAGATTGCCGCCGCTCGCGGCTGAATGGTTTTAAGGGAGTGACCGGATGAAAATCATCATCCTCGGCGCAGGGCAGGTTGGCGGTACGCTGGCCGAGCATTTGGCCAGCGAAGCCAACGACATCACCGTGGTCGACACCGACGCGGAGCGCCTGCGGGATTTGGGCGACCGTTTGGACATCCGTACCGTACAAGGCCGCGCCTCGTTTCCTACAGTGCTGCGCCAGGCCGGTGCCGACGATGCCGACATGCTGGTGGCAGTCACCAACAGTGACGAGACCAACATGGTTGCCTGCCAGGTCGCCCACACCCTGTTTCACACTCCGACCAAGATCGCCCGAGTGCGTGAGGCGGCCTACCTGACCCGCGCCGGACTGTTCGACAACGACGCGATCCCGGTCGATGTGCTGATCAGCCCGGAACAAGTGGTCACCCATTACATCAAGCGCCTGATCGAACACCCGGGCGCCTTGCAGGTGATCGACTTCGCCGAAGGCAAGGCACAGCTGGTGGCGGTCAAGGCCTACTACGGCGGGCCGTTGGTGGGCCAGCAACTGCGCCAGCTGCGCGAGCACATGCCCAACGTCGAGACGCGGGTGGCGGCGATCTTCCGTCGCGACCGGCCGATTCTGCCCCAGGGCGATACGGTGATCGAGGCTGACGACGAGGTGTTTTTCATCGCCGCCAAAGCGAACATTCGCGCGGTGATGAGCGAAATGCGCCGTCTGGATGAGACCTATAAACGCATCGTCATCGCCGGCGGCGGGCAGATCGGTGAGCGCTTGGCCGAGGCCATCGAAAGCCGCTACCAGGTGAAGATCATCGAGATGAATCCGGCACGCTGCCGGTATTTGTCCGATACCCTCGACAGCACCGTGGTCCTGCAGGGCAGCGCCTCGGATCGTGATCTGCTGCTGGAAGAAAACATCGCCGACGCCGACATCTTCCTGGCCCTGACCAACGATGACGAAGCCAACATCATGTCGTCGTTGCTGGCCAAGCGGCTGGGGGCGAAGAAGGTGATGACCATCATCAACAACCCGGCCTACGTCGACCTGATCCAGGGCGGCGATATCGACATCGCCATCAGCCCGCAACTGGCGACCATCGGCACCTTGCTGGCCCACGTGCGCCGCGGCGATATCGTCAGTGTGCACTCGTTGCGCCGGGGTGCGGCGGAAGCCATCGAGGCGATTGCCCACGGTGATTCAAAATCAAGCAAGGTGATTGGCAAGGCGATCCGCGATATCGGCCTGCCGCCGGGCACCACCATTGGTGCAATCATTCGCGATGAAGAAGTGATCATCGCCCACGACGACACGGTGATCGCCACGGGCGACCACGTGATTCTGTTCCTTGTGGATAAAAAACATATCCGCGATGTGGAGAAGCTGTTCCACGTGGGCCTGAGCTTTTTCTGATCAAACGGAGTGACCGACATGCTCGAATCCCTGGAAAAAATGCTCGCCAAGGGTGTGGATAACTCACTGCTGCGGTTTGGTTTGGGCAAGGGTTATCTTGATCTGAAGGACAACGCCAAGGCGGCCGAGCATTTGCAGAAATGCGTCGAGTTCGACCCGAAGTATTCGGCGGCGTGGAAGCTGTTGGGCAAGGCGCAGCTGGGGCAGGGTGATAACGCTGCAGCGCGGTTGGCTTGGGAGAAGGGTATTGAAGCGGCCCTGGCACATGGCGACAAGCAGGCCGAAAAGGAAATGACCGTATTCCTGAAGAAACTCGACCGCCAGGCCTGAAAGAGACTCCTGTGGGAGCTGGCTTGCCTGCGATGCAGGCGACTCGGTCTTTCAGTTACACCGAGGCGATGCCATCGCAGGCAAGCCAGCTCCCACACTGGATCTGCGTGGGTCTACAGATCGACGTACATCAATACCACCGCGCCTCACCCGGCGGGCGTTTCTTGAAGCGTTTCATGCTCCACATGTACTGGCTCGGGTAAGCCCCCACATAGCGCTCCACCACCTTGCTCATCGCCGCACACGAAGTGGCGGTGTCGGTGCTGTACATGTCTTCCGGCGCCGCTTCCAGGATCACTTTGTAGCCCGAGCCATCCGGCAGCCGCAGGGCATGCAGGAACACCCCGACCGCCTTGTGCCCCGCCAGCATGTTCGGCACGAACTTGCTGGTCAGCGCCTGGGTGGCGAAGAACGGCACGAAGATCCCGGCCGATTCCGCCGGCTCCGGATCCGCAGGAATCCCCACCTGGCCGCCTTTGCGCACTTCCTTGATGACACTGAGGATGCCTTCCTTGGTGGACGCCGCCACGCGGTTACCCAGTTGCACCCGCTGTTTGCGCAGCAAGTCATCCACCGCCTTGAGCTTCGGCGGGCGGTAGAAAATGATCGGTTTGCACT
This sequence comes from Pseudomonas sp. F8002, assembly GCF_013385495.1. Lineage (NCBI taxonomy): Bacteria > Pseudomonadati > Pseudomonadota > Gammaproteobacteria > Pseudomonadales > Pseudomonadaceae > Pseudomonas > Pseudomonas sp. F8002. The sequence continues at coordinate 104,177 of NZ_JACAPW010000041.1, forward strand.
GGCTGCAATAGAAGTGGTTCAACACTTCCCAGTTGCCCAGGTGGCTGGTGATACCGACCACGCCTTTGCCCGAGGCCAGGGCTTCGTGCAGCACTTCCAGGCCTTCGACCTCGCGCACCAGGTCGATGGAACGCTGGGCCGGCCAGATCCAGGCACAGGCGCTTTCGGTCAGGGACTTGCCGATGTCCATCAGGCTGCGTCCAACCAGGCGCTCGCGCTCGGCCGGATCCATGTCCGGGAAGCATTTGGACAGGTTGATCCGCACCGTCTCACGGGAACGGTTGGGGGTTTTCCACATGATCCAGCCAATTGCCGAACCGACCGCTTGCACCGCGCGCCAGGGCAGCAGGGCAAACAACCGAAGAGCGCCTACCAGCAAGGCGCCTTTAAACTTTTCCACAGGTCACTCCTGATCGTGTGTGGTGCGCAAAGCCGCCATTCTAACCGGCGTTGGCGAGGTCCGCGTAACGGTCGCAGTCCTGAGTGTGGTCCATGACCATGCCCGAGGCCTGCATGAACGCGTAGCAGATGGTCGGCCCGACGAACGTGAAGCCGGCTTTTTTCAAGGCTTTGCTCATGGCCTCAGCCTCCGGCGTAATGGCCGGGACCTGGCTGCGGTCCTTGAAATGATTGACCTTGGGCACGCCGCCCACAAACGACCACAGAAACTTCACGGGGTCCTGCAGCGCCAGCCAGGCGGCGGCATTGCGCCGGGTAGCATTGAGTTTCAGGCGGTTACGCACGATGCCCGGATCGAGCATCAGCGCTTCGATCTCGGCATCACTCAGTTGGGCCAGACGCTGCGCATCAAAGCCGAACAAGACCTTTCGATAATGCTCGCGTTTGCGTAAAACGGTGATCCAGGACAGGCCCGCCTGGAACCCTTCGAGCAAAAGCAACTCGAACAGTCCCTGCGCATCGCGCAGCGGCGTTCCCCACTCCTGATCGTGATAAGCCATGTACAGCGGATCTTCAGAACACCAAAAGCAGCGTGGCATAAGGCTCCAGGGGATGGTGGCGCGGCCGAATCGGGTATACTCCCGCTCTTTAAATCGCAGCCCAAGTAACAGGTGAATTTCGTGAGCCAGCCTACGCCAGCCGTGCGTACCTTCCAAGACTTGATCCTCGCCCTCCAGCAATACTGGGCCGAGCAAGGTTGTGTGGTACTTCAGCCCTACGATATGGAAGTAGGCGCCGGCACTTTCCACACCGCTACCTTCCTGCGGGCCATCGGCCCGGAAACCTGGAACGCCGCTTATGTGCAGCCCAGTCGTCGCCCGACTGACGGCCGCTACGGCGAAAACCCGAACCGCCTGCAGCACTACTACCAGTTCCAGGTGGTTCTGAAGCCAAACCCGGACAACTTCCAGGAGCTGTACCTGGGCTCGTTGAAACATGTCGGCCTGGACCCGCTGGTCCACGACATCCGTTTCGTCGAAGACAACTGGGAATCGCCAACCCTGGGCGCCTGGGGCCTGGGCTGGGAAGTCTGGCTCAACGGCATGGAAGTGACACAGTTCACTTACTTCCAGCAAGCCGGCGGCATCGAGTGCTACCCGGTGACCGGCGAGATCACCTACGGTCTCGAGCGCCTGGCCATGTACCTGCAAGGCGTGGACTCGGTCTACGACCTGGTGTGGGCTGACGGCCCGTTCGGCAAGGTGACCTATGGCGATGTGTTCCACCAGAACGAAGTGGAGCAGTCGACCTACAACTTCGAACACGCCAACGTCGAGAAACTGTTCGAGCTGTTCGACTTCTATGAAAGCGAAGCCAAGCGCCTGATCGAACTGGATCAGCCGTTGCCGTTGCCAAGCTATGAAATGGTGCTGAAGGCGTCTCACACCTTCAACCTGCTGGATGCTCGCCGTGCCATCTCGGTCACCGCGCGCCAGCAATACATCCTGCGTGTACGCACCCTGGCGCGTTCCGTCGCCCAAGCCTACCTGCTGGCTCGCGCCAAGCTGGGCTTCCCGATGGCCACCCCGGACCTGCGTGATGAAGTGTTGGCTAAGCTGGAGGCTGCACAATGAGTGCTCAAGATTTCCTGGTTGAACTGGGCACCGAAGAGCTGCCACCCAAGGCACTCAACACCCTGGCCGACGCGTTTCTGGCCGGTATCGAAAAAGGCCTGCAAACCGCTGGCCTGAAGTTCGCAGCGAAGAAGGTCTACGCTGCGCCACGCCGCCTGGCGGTGTTGCTCACCGCGCTGGAAACCCAGCAGCCGGACCGCAGCATCAACCTCGACGGCCCGCCACGCCAGGCCGCCTTCGATGCTGAAGGCAACCCGACTCAAGCCGCCCTTGGTTTTGCCAAGAAGTGTGGCGTCGAGCTGAGCGAAATCGACCAGAGCGGCCCGAAGCTGCGTTTCAGCCAGGTCATCACCGGCAAGCCGACCGCCAGCCTGTTGCCGACCATCGTTGAAGACTCGCTGAACGACCTGCCGATTCCCAAGCGCATGCGCTGGGGTGCCCGCAAGGAAGAGTTCGTGCGCCCGACCCAATGGCTGGTGATGCTGCTCGGTGACCAGGTCATCGACTGCACCATCCTCGCCCAGAAGGCCGGCCGTGATTCACGTGGCCACCGCTTCCACCATCCTGAAGCCGTGCGCATCACCGCGCCCGCCAACTACCTCAATGACCTGCGTGCAGCCTATGTGCTGGCGGATGCCAATGAGCGCCGCGAGCTGATCAGCAAGCGTACCGAAGAGCTGGCCCGCCTGCAGGAAGGCACCGCCATCGTGCCGCCAAGCCTGCTGGACGAAGTGACCGCTTTGGTTGAATGGCCAGTGCCGCTGGTGTGCTCGTTCGAGGAGCGTTTCCTCGACGTGCCGCAGGAAGCGCTGATCACCACCATGCAGGACAACCAGAAGTATTTCTGCCTGCTGGACGTCGACGGCAAGTTGCTGCCGCGCTTCATCACCGTGGCCAACATCGAAAGCAAGGACCCGCAGCAGATCATCGCCGGTAACGAAAAAGTCGTTCGCCCGCGCCTGACTGACGCCGAGTTCTTCTTCAAGCAAGACAAGAAGCAGAAGCTCGAAGACTTCAACCTGCGCCTGCAGAACGTGGTGTTCCAGGAAAAACTCGGCAGCGTATACGACAAGGCCGTACGGGTTTCCAAGCTGGCGGCCTACATCGCGCCACGCATTGGTGGCGATGCTGCCTGGGCTGCGCGTGCCGGCCTGCTGTCCAAGTGCGACCTGGCCACCGAGATGGTCGGCGAGTTCCCGGAGATGCAAGGTGTTGCCGGTTACTACTACGCCCTGAATGATGGCGAGCCGCAAGACGTCGCCCTGGCGCTGAACGAGCAGTACATGCCGCGCGGTGCTGGCGCCGAGCTGCCGACCACCCTCACCGGTGCGGCCGTGGCCATCGCTGACAAGCTGGATACCCTCGTCGGTATCTTCGGTATCGGCATGTTGCCTACCGGCAGCAAAGACCCGTATGCGCTGCGCCGTGCGGCCCTGGGCGTGCTGCGCATCCTGATCGACAAGAAGCTCGACCTCGACCTGACCCAGGCCGTGGTGTTTGCGGTTGGCCAGTTCGGTGCCAAGGTCAAGCAAGCCGGCCTGGCCGAGCAAGTGCTGGAGTTCGTGTTCGACCGTCTGCGTGCGCGTTACGAAGACGAAGGCGTGGACGTTTCGGTGTACCTGTCGGTACGTGCCCTGCAACCAGGTTCGGCGCTGGACTTCGACCAGCGTGTGCAGGCCGTACAGGCCTTCCGCAAGCTGCCGGAAGCCGGTGCCCTGGCCGCCGTGAACAAGCGTGTATCGAACCTGCTGAGCAAGGCCGACAACCTCGGCAATGCCGAAGTCGACCCGGGCCTGTTTGCCGATGCCAAGGAGTTCTCGCTGAACTCGGCCATCGCCAAGGCGGAAAACGCAGTGAAGCCGCTGATCGCCGAACGCAACTACGCCGAAGCACTGGCGCGCCTGGCCACCTTGCGTGAGCCGGTGGATGCGTTCTTCGAAGCGGTGATGATCAATGCCGAAGACGCGGGCGTGCGGAAAAACCGCTACGCCATGCTGGCGCGCCTGCGCGGCCTGTTCATCAATATCGCTGACATTTCCGTACTGAGCTGACCATGTTGAAACTGCTGATTCTCGATCGGGACGGAGTGATCAATTACGACTCCGACGCTTACATCAAATCGGTGGCGGAATGGATTCCACTGCCCGGCTCGATCGAGGCCATCGCGCAGTTGAGCAAAGCGGGCTGGACAGTGGCCATCGCCACCAACCAGTCCGGCATCGCCCGCGGCTACTACGACATCGCCACCCTCGACGCCATGCACGCGCGCCTGCGCACGCTGGTGGCCGAGCAGGGCGGTGAAGTAGGGCTGGTGGTGTATTGCCCGCACGGCCCGGATGAAGGCTGCGATTGCCGCAAGCCCAAACCGGGTATGCTTAAAACTATTGCTGAACATTACAACGTGCCGTTGGCTGGGCTATGGTTTGTCGGGGACAGCCTCGGTGACCTGGAAGCCGCCAAAGCCGTCGACTCTCAGCCAGTTTTGGTAAAAACCGGGAAAGGCGAAAAGACCCAGGCTAAAACCCTGCCGGTAGGTACTTTGATTTTTGACGATCTGGCGGCGGTTGCCGCAGAACTTATCAACAACTAGCAGCCCTTCTGACTTCCTGACCAAGGACTGTTCGGGAGCGCGCTTTTAACAGGCGGGCGTTGTCCCGCAACGGTAAATGCCGCCATGTCGATTTTGCAGGCCATCAGAACCTTCTTCTTTTACCTGCTGTTGGGCACCAGCTCTTTTCTCTGGTGCACCCTGAGCTTTTTTATCGCGCCTTTCCTGCCGTTCAAGGCGCGCTATCGTTTCATCAACGTCTTTTGGTGCAACTGCGCGCTGTGGTTGACCAAGGTGTTCCTGAACATTCGTTTCGAGATCAAGGGCGCCGAAAACGTCCCGGACCAGCCTTGTGTGATTCTGTCGAACCACCAGAGCACCTGGGAAACCTTTTTCCTGTCTGCGTATTTCTCGCCCCTGAGCCAGGTGCTCAAGCGTGAGCTGCTGTACGTACCATTCTTCGGCTGGGCCATGGCCATGCTGCGACCGATCGCCATCGACCGCGACAACCCCAAGGCCGCACTCAAGCATGTGGCCAAGAAGGGCGATGAGCTGTTGAAAGATGGGGTTTGGGTGCTGATCTTCCCTGAAGGCACACGCGTGCCCTACGGCACTGTGGGCAAGTTCTCACGTGGCGGTACGGCCCTGGCGGTGAACGCCGGGCTGCCGGTGCTGCCGATTGCCCACAACGCCGGCAAGTTCTGGCCAAAGACCGGCTGGGCCAAGCGTGAAGGCACCATCACTGTAATCATTGGCGAGCCCATGTATGCCGAGGGCGAAGGCCCACGTGCCATTGCAGCGCTGAACGACCGTGCCCAGGCATGGAATGAAGCGCAACAAAGGGCCATGGGTTCGTTGCCGCCGGAGCCGGTCGTGGTGGATACGCCGGTGATTTGAGTTTCTGTGGATAACCTGTGTACGGTTTGTTGGCGAATTGCGCTTTTTAGCTTATAGGCTGCTGATTTACTTACATATTTCCCAAGCTCATAAAACGGCGGAAAAGGTGCATAAGTTTTTTCCGCATTAAAAAACCGGTCCTTGAGACCGGTTTTTTATGCACAGGTGAAAAGCCGCGATTCAGTCTCGCCACAATGGCAGTTGAAGGATGAAGGTCGTACCTTTATCCACCTCGCTCTCGCAGCGAATTCTCCCACCGTGACGATCCACGACGGCCTTGACCATGGTCAGCCCCAACCCCAATCCTTCACTGCCCTGAGCCGAGGCGAAGCGCCGGTATTGAGCGAAGAGTTCGGGCAAATCCTGCGGGGAGATTCCTCGCCCCTGGTCGCTGATACGGCACTGCAAAGCGTCTTCATGGCTGGTCAGGCTTAACGTAACGGTGGTGCCCGATGGGCTGTATTTCACCGCATTTTCCAACAGATTGAATAAGGCGCGGGTCAGCAGCGATTGATCCGCCCACACCATTTCTTCGCCGTCTTCATCCAGGTGATGGACCAGGCGAATGCCTTTCAACTGGGCGTGCACTGCGACTTGATCAAATGCGTCGAGCACCAACATGGCGAACAGGCTGGGCTGGAATTGGTAGCCATCGGATTCGGCTTTCGCCAACTGCACGAATGATTCGGTCAGGTTCAGGGCACGGCGGACTTGTTGTTCGATCTGCGCAAATATCGGCGCGGCGGTGTCCTGAACATCCAACAGGGCCAGGATCGCCGAATGCGGCGCACGCAAGTCATGGGACAGAAAGCGCAGCAGGGTCTCCCGTTGCTGCTGGGTATCACGCTCAATGCTCAGGTCTGTGAGGCTCAGCAGCCAGCCCAGGGCCACGTCACCGTCTGCAGGCAGCAGCGGCGCCAGGTCGAGGCGCAGGCTGCGGTCAAGGGTATCGCGGAACTCGACAATCTCCAGCGTCGACAGGGCAGGGCGAACACCGTCCTGCAGCGGTGGATAACCTAATGCGGCGAGCTGATCCAAGAGGTTTTCGGCCACCAGTTCATTGTCGAACACATCGCGGGCAATTCGATTGGCCAGCAGGACGTTGCCCTTGGGATCGGTAATCAAGGTTGCTACAGGCAAACATTCCAGCCCATCGGCCATGAAGCGACGAGTGTCCCGGGTACGGCTGACCGCTTGTTCGAGGGCGAAGATTCGTCCCTGCAATACATCACCCTGGCTGGCGGGCGCTCGACGGCGCTCCGGGAGCACTTTGGGCTCGTTGTCCAGGCGTGCCAGTTCCCAGCCGAAGTAGGCCAGGATCACGCTCAGGCGCCGCCAGTTCCAGATCAGATAGCTGAGCAACATGCCAACCAGACTTGCTGCCGGCGACCACCAATGGCCCAGGCGCAACAGGCCCCAAGAACCCAGAAGCGCAGCCCCCATGCAACCGAGGGTCAGCCACAGTGCATAACGCGGTCGAAACAGCAGAAGGCCCAACAGCACCGCGACCATCGCGGTGGCCAGTAGCGTCGCCATCCACACGGGCAGATCGACAATACTGCGCCCTTGCAGCAAGCCATTGAGAATATTTGCCTGGATCTCCACGCCCGGGGTGGTGCCGACACTGGCCGAAAGCGGCGTGACATAACGGTCGCCCATGCCCGGTGCCGTAGCGCCAATCAGGATCAAGCGGTCGCGTAGCAACTCGGATGGCACCTCCCCGCGCAAGACACTGATATACGGCACGCTGGGAAAGCCGGCATGACTGGCAATAAAAGGAATTCGAATGGCATTTTCCCGCTGCCAGCTGGAGCTTTCCGACGGACCAGGTGCGCCCGGCATTCCGGATGGCTGGCCGCTCAGTTCAAACGCCAGCCAGGCTAACTGCGGTGTCAAATTACCTGGTGGACCTTCACGCAAATACAGGCTTCGAACGATGCCGTCGCTGTCCGCTTCCACGTTGATATGGCCGACGCTACGGGCGCAATCACGCAAGGGCAACACGGGCAGGATTTGCGCCACAGGCTGGCCGTAGCGCGGCGAGCCTTCACGAATCAAAGGCAACAGGACGTTGCCAGCGTTGCACATAGCCTCGGCCAGGCGCAGGTCATTGGCTGGCTCCCGGGCGGGCTCGCTGAAGATCACATCAAACAGGATGCCGGCAGGCTTGGCGGCGCTCAGCCGATCAAGCAGGTCGGCATGCACACGTCGGGACCATGGCCATTGGCCAAGTTCCTTCAGGCTTCGGTCGTCGATCGTTACCAGCAGGATACGTGGATCCACCGATAAAGGTGCCAGCCGGCGGAGGCTGTCATACAGCAGGTTATTGAGGGCCAGGCCAGGGCTCAGGGACAGGAAGGCCGTGATGGGTAATAGCAACAGGCTGACCCACAGCCATTCGCGCACCAGGCCATTGAACAGCCGCTGAGCCTGAGTCGGTTGGCGCTTTTCAGCCCTGTGCCACAGCCTCACCGGCTCGCGTCCAGGGCACTACTGCACGCGGTTCGCGGGTGGGTAATAGAAAATGTCATAAACCCCGGTTTCTCCCTCAAGCCCGTGTTCATCATATGCCGACAAGCGAACGTGATAGAACGATGCTTTCAGCCCAGTGAAGCGCATTTGCGGCTTGTCGGAGAAGTTTTCCTGCTTGATGTTCAGAAACTCCTTATCGGTCGCGACCTGGGCCCGGTAGCGCTGGGCCCCGGCCAATGGCCGCAGGAACAGGGTCCAGACAGGCGCATCGCCCTTTTGGCCGTCCTGGCCGACCAACCGTGGCGCATCAAGCAGTTCCACGGGTTTGAGTTCACCTTGTTTCTTGAACGCCAGGCCCTGCCGCGCACCAACCTTTACTTCACCAGAGACTGGACCGGTAATGGGCTTCTTCTTGATAGGGCGCGGGCTCGGTGGAGCGTCATCACGATTGACCGCCACTTGCCCGTTGAGTACTTCCACCAGCGATTGTTCGCCATCGTTACGCACACGGAAATGCGTGCCGCGTACCCCCAGAACGCCCACCGGGGTCATGATCTGGAAACGGTCATAGTCGCTGGCACGCTTGATCACGTAAGCCTCGACCTGACCTTCTTCAAGAATCACCTGGGGAATGGATTGCTCCTCGACCAGATGCAATCGGACCTGGGAGCTGGAGGGCAAGACAATCCGCGAGCCGTCCCCCAGCATCAGGCTGACAAATGCGCCCGATGAGGTTTTCACGCTTTCTTGTTCATCAATGAACATGCCTTCTTCCAGGGCCGTGGACACACCCTTGGCATCCAGTTTCCAGGCTTCCCCCGTGAGGTGCTGCACCACTGCCGGAAGCGGTTGCGCGCGGCACATCCGGTTGTCGTCGATATAGGGTGCACGGGGAGGGGCAGGGCGTGCCAAGGCCGGAAGACTCACTACGCCAAGCGTAACGATCAGGCCCGAACTCAACAGCGTAGAAGCGGCAGAGCGGAATCGGCAAGGGAAAAAGGTCATGGCGCTCATCAAGATTCTAGTTCTAATGGGTCATCAGAAAGCACTTTCAGGCAGCGTCTTGCAGCGGGAAGACCTTGATTACCGTCTACGATACTCGATGAGGTATCCAGTCGATAGCCGAAATATCTGGGAGCGTGAGATCCATTGCAGAAGATGACACGTCCCTGTGTCGGAGCACTTCCGTCGCTCCAATCCGTGTGTCATCCAGCGAGAGCGAATTTACCTACAACATAGGTGCATCGGACCGATTCGCAACATTTGTTCAGATTTGCGGGTACTTAAAATACCCAACGTTGGGTCTGCTGCTGTTCGCTGAGTTGCTGAAACGGTGAATGGGCGAAGCCCAAGCCATTGCCGGGCTCACTCAAAGTCTGACGTTCCTCGAATGGCATAGGTATAGCCGGCTTATTGGCCCCGACCGTTTCCGTGCCCAGCGTAGCAACCATCACCACCAATACCAGTCTTCCCCATACATCAACCTTCCCCAGAACGGCCATACGTCTCGAAACAGCATAAAACCAGATTGCCATTGATCCTTTTCCTGAAGGTCTCGAGCCGGTATCTTCCCAGCTTGGGTGTTGACGATTTCCATTGGCTTGCGGCCATTTGATATCAGCGTACCGAGAGATTCAGAGGGCCTGAGAATCTGGCCATAATTGTTCAGATTCGATGCCCGCATTCTTCAATAAGAAAGGACCCTGCCATGCGTGTCGCAATACTGGATGACGAACCTGCTGAACTGCGGCGGGTGGAACAGACACTGCGACAAATCCCCAGCGCTGCGGATCAGCCATGGACCCTGCACTGCTTCGAGCGTGGAGAAGACCTGCTGCGACAACTGCGCCGCGAGACCTTCGACTTGCTGATCCTTGACTGGCAACTGCCCGACCTCAGTGGCCTGGCATTGCTGCGCTGGACCCGCGAGCACATGGAAGCGCCGCCAGCCGCCATCATGCTTACCAGCCGCGATGCCGAGAGCGATATCGTCCAGGCGCTGAACAGTGGTGCAGATGATTACGTCAGCAAGCCGTTTCGTCCCAATGAGCTTAAGGCTCGGGTGAATGCCGTTCTGCGTCGCCACGGGTTGCAGAAGTCTGCAGCCAGTGAGGTGCATACCTTCAATGACCTGACCTTTGATGATGCTGAACTCACGGTGAGCAGGGCGGGAAAACCCATCAGCCTGACGGAGCGCGAATACCGCCTGGCGCGGTGCCTGTTTGAGAACCTGGCGCGGCCGCTGTCTCGAGAGTACCTGTATGAACGGTTCTGGACCCATGAGGAGATGGTGTCGTCGCGGCCGCTGGATACGCATATTTATCGGCTGCGAAATAAGCTCGGGCTGACGGCGGATCGGGGTTGGCAGTTGCTGACGATCTATGGGTACGGATATCGGTTGGAGAGTGTGACGGCGGCTTCCGAGGACTGAGATGTTCCACGTGGAGCATTTATAAAATGCTCATATCCATCCCATAAAAAAGGCCAACGCTAAGCGTTGGCCTTTTTTGTTTTTGCGCTGCAACCTGATCAGAAGTCCAGGTTGGAAACCGCCAGGGCATTGCTCTCGATGAAGTCACGACGAGGCTCGACCGCATCACCCATCAGGGTGTTGAAGATCTGGTCCGCGCCAATGGCGTCTTCGATGGTCACGCGCAGCATGCGACGCTGGGCTGGGTCCATGGTGGTTTCCCACAGCTGATCCGGGTTCATTTCGCCCAGACCTTTGTATCGCTGAATGGTATGGCGCTTGGTGCTTTCCGCCATCAACCAGTCCAGGGCTTCCTTGAACTCTTTGACCGCTTTCTTGCGCTCGCCACGCTGAATGTAAGCACCGTCGTCCAGCAGGGTGCTCAGTTGCGCGCCGAGGGTAACAACCGTCTTGTAGTCGTTGCTGCCGAAGAAGTCGCGGTTGAAGGTGACGTAGTTCGACAGGCCGTGGGAGATCAGTTCGACCTCTGGCAGCCAGACGTTACGTTCACGGTCTTCACGCAGGCTAGCTTTGTAGACCAGGCCGGATTTTTCAACGGTACGCAGGCGGACTTCGTACTGGGCCAACCAAGCCTGCATGTGGGCATGATCACCCAACTGCTCCAGGCTGACGGATGGCAGGTAGATGAAGTGCTCGGTCAGCTCCTGGGGGTACAGGCGCGACAAACGCTTGAGGGTCTTCATCACCATGCGGAAGTCGTTTACCAGGCGCTCCAACGCTTCACCGGAGATGCCCGGGGCTTCGTCGTTCAAGTGCAGGCTCGCATCTTCCAGGGCCGACTGCGTCATGTACTCTTCCATGGCGTCGTCGTCTTTGATGTATTGCTCTTGCTTGCCTTTTTTCACTTTGTACAACGGTGGCTGGGCGATGTAGATGTAGCCACGCTCGATCAACTCCGGCAACTGACGGAAGAAGAACGTCAGCAGCAGGGTGCGGATGTGCGAACCGTCAACGTCAGCATCGGTCATGATGATGATGTTGTGATAGCGCAGCTTGTCGATGTTGTACTCATCGCGGCCGATGCCACAGCCCAGGGCGGTGATCAAGGTGCCGACTTCCTGCGAGGAAATCATCTTGTCGAAACGCGCCTTCTCGACGTTGAGGATCTTACCCTTCAACGGCAGGATAGCCTGGGTGCGACGGTTGCGACCCTGCTTGGCGGAACCGCCAGCAGAGTCACCTTCCACCAGGTACAGTTCGGAGAGGGCAGGGTCTTTCTCCTGGCAGTCAGCCAGTTTGCCCGGCAGGCCGGCGATATCCAGCGCACCTTTACGACGCGTCATCTCACGGGCTTTACGCGCCGCTTCACGAGCCCGTGCTGCGTCGATCATCTTGCCGACAACCAGCTTGGCTTCGTTCGGGTTTTCCAGCAGGAAGTCGGAGAAGTACTTGCCCATTTCCTGTTCGACCGCTGTCTTCACTTCGGAGGACACCAGCTTGTCTTTGGTCTGGGAGCTGAACTTCGGATCCGGAACCTTGACCGAGATAATGGCGGTCAGGCCTTCGCGGGCATCGTCACCGGTGGTGGCGACTTTGTGTTTCTTCGCCAAGCCTTCCGCTTCGATGTAGGTGTTCAGGTTACGCGTCAGTGCAGAACGGAAACCCACCAGGTGAGTACCGCCATCGCGCTGAGGAATGTTGTTGGTGAAGCACAACAGGTTCTCGTTGAAGCTGTCGTTCCACTGCAGGGCGATTTCTACGCCGATGCCGTCTTCACGCTGGATGTTGAAGTGGAACACCTGATTGACCGCGGTCTTGTTGGTGTTCAGGTATTCAACGAACGCACGCAGGCCGCCTTCGTACTTGAACAGCTCTTCCTTGCCGCTGCGTTCGTCCTTGAGGACGATACCCACACCGGAGTTCAGGAAAGACAGTTCACGAATCCGCTTGGCCAGAATGTCCCAGCTGAAGTGGATGTTCTTGAAGGTTTCAGCCGAAGGCTTGAAGTGAATCTGCGTACCCGTGCTTTCGCTGTCACCGACGATTTTCATCGGTTCCTGTGGAACACCATGAACGTAAGTCTGTTCCCAGATCTTGCCGCTACGACGTACAGTCAGGATCAGCTCTTCAGAAAGGGCGTTTACTACCGAAACACCTACACCGTGCAAACCGCCGGATACTTTATAGGAGTTATCGTCGAACTTACCGCCGGCGTGGAGCACGGTCATGATGACCTCTGCCGCCGAAACGCCTTCTTCTTTATGCACATCTACCGGAATGCCGCGACCGTTGTCGCGTACGGTGATGGATTCGTCCGGGTGGATGATGATGCTGATGTCGTCGCAGTGACCGGCCAAAGCTTCGTCGATCGAGTTATCGACCACCTCGAACACCATGTGGTGCAGACCGCTGCCATCATCGGTATCACCGATGTACATACCGGGACGTTTGCGTACGGCATCCAAACCTTTAAGCACTTTAATGCTGGTCGAGTCGTACGTATTCGTATTTTCTTCGCTCATGCCTTCACTCCCGATGGTCGTGGGTCTGGGTGATACGGCCTTGTTCCACGTGGAACAAAGCGACTGGCGTTTCCGTCTGCCAGCCTTCCCTCAATAATTCGTGGTCTACACAGGTGATAAACACCTGGCAGCGTAAGTCTTCCAACAAGCGGCATAACGCGCGGCGGTGCTGCTCGTCCAGTTCGGACGGCAAGTCATCCACCAGATAAATACATTGCCCGCGCCGGGCCTGGCTAACCAGATGCCCCTGGGCGATACGCAAAGCGCAGACCACCAACTTCTGCTGACCGCGGGACAAGATATCCGCAGCATTATGTGCGCCCAATCTAAGGCGCAAATCAGCCCGTTGTGGTCCGGCCTGGGTGTGACCAATTTGCTGATCCCGTTGCAAGGACGTCGCGAGCACTGCACTCAGTTCCCGGTCTTTGTCCCAACCACGGTAGTAGCTCAACGTCAGCCCCTCGAGTTCAAGTAACTCGCTCAAGGTCTGCTCAAAGACTGGTTTCAAGGCTTTGATATAGGCGCGGCGGTATTCATCTATTTCAGCGCTGGCCAGGCACAGTTCCCGGTCCCAAGCAGCTTGCGAAGCGGCGTCAAGTGTACCATGCCGCAGCCATGAGTTCCGCTGCCGCAGGGCCTTCTGCAGGCGCTGCCAAGTGGCCATGAAACGCGGTTCCACGTGGAACACTCCCCAATCGAGGAATTGCCTGCGGATTTTTGGCGCGCCTTCCAGCAAGCGGAAGCTGTCCGGGTTGATCAGTTGCAGCGGCAGGATTTCTGCCAGCTGCGCAGCACTACGAGCATTCTGCCCATCGATGCGGATTTGAAACTCCCCCTGACGATCACGAGAAATCCCCAGGCTGCTATGACCGCCTTCGGCCAATTCGACTTGGCCAAATACTGTGCACGCCAGTTGTTCGTACTGAATCACCGGTAACAAGCGGGCACTGCGAAAGGAACGAGCGAGCCCCAGCAGGTGAATGGCTTCCAGCACGCTGGTTTTGCCACTGCCGTTGGCGCCGTGGAGGATATTGATGCGGGGGGAGGGGGAGAAGGTCACCGGGTGCAAATTGCGCACCGCGGTGACCGAGACGCGACTGAGGGACATCTAGCTTCTGCTGAACATGATTACAGGCGCATCGGCATGACAACGTAAGCCGAGTCATCGTTGTCGGATTCTTGTACCAGGGCGCTGCTGTTGGAGTCAGACAGAATCAGGCGAACCTGTTCAGTGGTCATCACGCCCAGCACGTCCAGCAGGTAGCTGACGTTGAAGCCGATTTCCAGGTTGCCGCCGTTGTAGTCGACGCCCACTTCTTCTTCCGCTTCTTCCTGCTCAGGGTTATTCGCCTGGATTTTCAGTTGGCCGTTGGCCAATTGCAGGCGGATACCACGGTATTTCTCGTTGGAAAGAATAGCGGTACGGCTGAACGCTTCACGCAGGGCCTGACGATCACCGATCACCAGCTTGTCGCCGCCTTTTGGCAGAACGCGCTCGTAATCCGGGAACTTGCCGTCAACCAGCTTGGAAGTGAAGGTGAACTCGCCAGTGGTCGCGCGGATGTGGTGCTGGCCCAGCACGATACTGACATTGCCATCCGGCTCGGTCAGCAGGCGCGCGAGTTCCAGAATACCTTTACGCGGCACGATCACCTGGTGGCGATCCGGCTGACCGATATCGGCCTTCATCGAGCACATGGCCAGACGGTGACCGTCGGTGGCTACGGCGCGGATGATGCCTTCGGAGACTTCCAGCAGCATGCCGTTAAGGTAATAACGCACGTCCTGCTGGGCCATGGCGAAGCTGGTGCGCTCGATCAAGCGGCGCAGTCGGCTTTGTTCCAGGCTGCAGGTCAGCGAGCCTGGGCCTTCTTCCACGGTCGGGAAGTCGTTGGCCGGCAAGGTCGACAGGGTGAAACGGCTGCGACCGGCCTTGACCACCAGCTTTTGCTCATCAACCTTGATGTCGATCAGCGCGTCGTTGGGCAGGCTCTTGCAGATGTCCATCAGCTTGCGCGCCGGCACGGTGATCTCGCCGGGTTCGGCGGGCTCTTCGAGCTGGACGCGACCGACCAGCTCGACTTCCAGGTCGGTACCGGTCAAGGACAATTGCTGGCCTTCGACAACCAGCAATACGTTGGAAAGCACCGGCAAGGTCTGTCGGCGCTCGACGACGCCTGCGACCAGTTGCAGGGGTTTCAACAGGGCTTCGCGTTGAATGGTGAAATGCATGGTCTAGTCCCTTGCCTTAATAAGCTGCGCTGGTGTTCATCAAGTAGTCAGTGTACGCAGCAGGTTCTTGTAGTCCTCGCGAATATCCGCGTCGGATTCCTTAAGTTCGTTTATCTTGCGGCACGCGTGCAAGACCGTGGTGTGGTCGCGACCGCCAAACACATCACCAATTTCCGGCAGGCTGTGGTTGGTCAGCTCTTTGGAGAGCGCCATCGCTACCTGGCGGGGACGTGCTACCGAGCGCGAACGGCGCTTGGACAGCAGGTCGGAAATCTTGATCTTGTAATACTCGGCCACGGTGCGCTGGATGTTATCCACACTCACCAGCTTGTCTTGCAACGCCAGCAGGTCTTTCAGGGATTCGCGAATCAGCTCGATGGTGATGTCACGCCCCATGAAGTGCGAGTGAGCGATGACCCGCTTGAGTGCGCCTTCCAGTTCACGCACGTTGGAGCGAATGCGCTGGGCGATAAAGAACGCGGCGTCGTGCGGCAGGTCGACTTTGGCCTGGTCGGCCTTTTTCATCAGGATCGCGACGCGGGTTTCAAGCTCCGGCGGTTCTACCGCTACGGTCAGGCCCCAGCCGAAGCGCGACTTCAGGCGCTCTTCCAGGCCTTCGATTTCCTTCGGATAACGGTCACTGGTCAGGATGACCTGCTGGCCACCTTCGAGCAACGCGTTGAACGTGTGGAAAAACTCTTCCTGGGAACGTTCCTTGCGGGCGAAGAATTGAATGTCATCGATCAGCAAGGCATCAACGGAACGGTAGAACCGCTTGAACTCGTTGATGGCGTTGAGCTGCAACGCCTTGACCATATCGGCCACGAAGCGCTCCGAGTGCAGGTACACGACCTTGGCATTCGGGTTCTTCTTTAATAGGTGGTTACCCACGGCGTGCATCAAGTGAGTTTTACCCAAGCCAACGCCACCATAAAGGAAGAGCGGGTTGTAACCATGCTTGGGGTTGTCGGCGACCTGCCAGGCTGCCGCGCGGGCCAGCTGGTTGGATTTACCTTCGACAAAGTTCTCAAAGGTGAACGTGCGGTTCAGATAGCTGGTGTGCTTGAGCGCACCCTCTACCTGGACGGTGCGCTGTTCGGCACGAACCGGGGCCTGTTGTGAGCTGGCGCCGGCCATTGGGTCAAAGCTGTCGCGGGACGGCTCTTCATTTATAGGCGCGTTTTTCTGCGACGAGGATTTCGAAGGCGTCTGGGCGACCGGGGCTGGCGAGTTATTAACAGGTGCCGCAGCGGCCTGAGCCTGGGAGGCACTGGCAGCCAACGGTGCATTCGGCGCAGCACGAGGTGCCGAGCTACGTTTGCTGCCTATTAATAAGGAGAGCACCGGAGCAAGCCCGTTGCCGTGTTCGTCGAGCAATTCGAGAACGCGGCTCAGGTATTTCTCGTTGACCCAGTCGAGAACAAAACGATTGGGTGCGTAGACACGCAACTCGTCGCCTTCGGCTTCGACCTGTAGCGGACGGATCCAGGTGTTGAATTGCTGGGCAGGCAGCTCATCGCGCAAAAGCTCCACGCACTGCTGCCAAAGTTCCACTGACACGGATATCCCCTAAGTTGAAAGCCGGTGAGGCAAAAACAGCCGCCATTGTAGCGGCCAGCCGCCCACTTATCCACATGTAGGTTGCTCACAGGGCGCCAAGAATCAATGCCTTAACCGTAAAAAAGGCGACAAATGGTCTGTGCATAAGCTCTGTGGATAAGCGCCCCTAAGCCCGTTGTACAAGTGGGGTCGAAAGTCTGTGGGTAACTGGCCTGTGGATAACTAGCCATTCCACACACAGCTTATCCGATAGCGCAGCACAGGCAGAGCACCGTTTCTCCCCCGTGTTGTCATTCTCTGTACAGCCCGTAGAATACGGCCTCAAGGCAGTTATCCACAGAAGATGGGGTGCCTAGCTTTTATAAGCTTTACAGAAAAGCTTTAAATAACTTCCTTCTTTATTTTTATATCTATGGCATTGCTCGTGAAAGGCGAATCGCCCGGATTCGGTCCGCAGGCCTCCAGATATCTAATTAAAGGAAAAGCTGGTTGGAAATTGACCTAGAGGCTTGCTTTCTCTAGAATCGCCGGTCTCTTAAAACGGGGGCCATTCCGGCCCGTTGTGGACGAACCAGGTAACACGCCATGAAACGTACTTTCCAACCAAGCACCATCAAACGCGCCCGTACTCACGGCTTCCGTGCTCGCATGGCCACCAAGAACGGCCGTGCTGTCCTGTCGCGTCGCCGCGCCAAAGGTCGTGCGCGTCTGGCAGTTTGATAATCCGGTACTGGTGGTGAGTCAGGACTTCAGTCGGGAAAAGCGTCTGCTAACCCCCCGGCATTTCAAGGCAGTCTTTGACTCCCCCACCGGCAAGGTTCCGGGGAAAAATCTCCTGCTCCTTGCGCGTAACAACGATCTGGATCACCCCCGTCTCGGGTTGGTGATCGGCAAGAAGAGCGTAAAGCTCTCCGTTGAGCGCAATCGCCTCAAGCGTCTGATGCGCGAATCGTTTCGCCTCCACCAGGAAACTCTGGTTGGTTGGGATATTGTTATCGTCGCGCGCAAAGGCTTGGGGGACGTAGAAAACCCCGAATTGATTCAGCATTTCGGCAAGCTCTGGAAACGTTTGGCTCGTACCAACAAGCCAGCACCAGCTGTCAGCACCGAAACTGTAGGGGTAGACAGTACTGATGCGTAAACTGGCCCTCGTTCCGATCCAGTTTTATCGCTATGCCATTAGTCCCCTGATGGCAAACCACTGTCGTTTCTACCCCAGTTGTTCCTGCTACGCGTTGGAAGCCATAGAAAATCATGGCCTTCTGCGCGGTGGCTGGCTGACCTTTCGTCGTTTAGGTCGCTGTCATCCGTGGAATCCCGGTGGTTATGACCCGGTTCCGCCTATCCCTACCTCCCGTTCTTCTTCGATGGCCGAGTAATCATGGATATTAAACGCACGATCCTGATCGTCGCCCTGGCAATCGTGTCCTACTCTATGGTTCTTAAGTGGAACCAGGATTATGGCCAAGCTGCCCTGCCGACTCAGAATGTTGCTACCAATCAGTCGGCGCCGGCTATTCCGGATACGCCACTGGGTAACAATGCTGCCGCCAGTGCCGATGTACCCAGCGCGAATGCCGATACCAGCACCCCGGTAGAAACCCCGGTCGTCACCAATAAAGACCTCATCCATGTAAAAACGGATGTACTGGACCTGGCAATCGACCCACAGGGTGGTGATATCGCCCAGCTGAAATTGCCGCTGTATCCACGTCGCCAAGACCATCCGGATGTTCCGTTCCAGCTGTTCGATAACGGTGGCGAACGTGTATATCTGGCGCAAAGTGGCCTGACCGGTACTGACGGTCCGGATGCTCGTGCTACCGGTCGTCCGGTTTATTCGACCGAACAGAAGACTTATCAACTGGCCGATGGCCAGAACCAGTTGAACGTCGACCTGAAATTCAGTCACGACGGCGTCAACTACATCAAGCGTTTCAGCTTTACCCGCGGTTTGTACGATCTGAAAGTCACTTACCTGATCGACAACGAAAGCGCGAAGCCGTGGACGGGCAACCTGTTTGCCCAGCTCAAGCGTGACAACAGCGCCGATCCTTCTTCCAGCACCGCCACCGGCACCGCGACTTACCTGGGCGCAGCCCTGTGGACAAGTAGCGAGCCGTACAAAAAAGTGTCGATGAAAGATATCGACAAGGGCGCGCTGAAAGAAACCGTTCAAGGTGGCTGGGTTGCCTGGTTGCAACACTACTTCGTGACCGCATGGATCCCGAACAAAGGTGATGCCAACCTGGTTCAAACCCGCAAAGACAGCCAAGGCAACTACATCATTGGCTTTACTGGCCCGACGTTGACCGTCGCCCCGGGTGCCAAGGCTGAAGCCAGCGCCACGTTGTACGCCGGTCCGAAGAGCCAGGCAGTCCTCAAAGAGTTATCCCCAGGTCTGGAACTGACTGTGGATTACGGCATTCTGTGGTTCATTGCCCAGCCTATTTTTTGGCTGCTGCAACATATCCACAGCATTGTGGGTAACTGGGGCTTCTCGATTATCCTGCTGACCATGCTGATCAAGGGGATCTTCTTCCCACTGTCGGCCGCCAGCTACAAGTCGATGGCGCGTATGCGTGCCGTGGCCCCGAAACTGGCTGCGCTGAAAGAACAACATGGCGATGACCGGCAGAAAATGTCCCAGGCCATGATGGAGCTGTACAAGAAAGAGAAAATCAACCCGCTGGGTGGATGCTTGCCGATTCTGGTGCAGATGCCGGTGTTCCTGTCGCTGTACTGGGTGCTCCTGGAAAGCGTGGAAATGCGCCAGGCTCCGTTCATGCTGTGGATAACTGACCTGTCGATCAAAGACCCGTTCTTTATCCTGCCGATCATCATGGGCGCGACCATGTTCATCCAGCAGCGCCTGAACCCGACTCCGCCGGACCCGATGCAGGCCAAGGTAATGAAAATGATGCCAATCATCTTCACCTTCTTCTTCCTGTGGTTCCCGGCTGGTCTGGTGCTGTACTGGGTGGTCAACAACTGCCTGTCGATCTCCCAACAGTGGTACATCACACGTAAAATCGAAGCGGCTACCAAAAAAGCCGAGGCGTAATTTACTCTGTGGATAACACCACTCAAGACGCCCCCTAGTGGGGCGTTTTGCTTTCTGTCACTTTTATCCGGGTACCCGCCATGAGCGCTCCTCGTGAAACCATCGCCGCTGTCGCCACCGCTCAAGGTCGTGGTGGTGTCGGTATCGTTCGTATTTCCGGGCCGCTCGCCGGCGTGGCGGCCCAGGCCATCAGCGGGCGGGAACTGAAGCCGAGGTATGCGCATTACGGGCCGTTTTTAGGTGCTGATGAAGAAGTGCTGGATGAAGGTATCGCCCTTTATTTCCCGGGGCCGAACTCCTTTACCGGCGAAGACGTCCTGGAGCTGCAAGGCCACGGCGGCCCGATCGTTCTGGACATGCTGCTGCAGCGTTGCCTGCAGTTGGGTTGCCGCCTGGCACGTCCGGGTGAATTCAGCGAACGCGCGTTTCTCAACGACAAACTCGACCTGGCCCAGGCCGAGGCGATTGCCGACCTGATCGAAGCCAGCTCTGCACAAGCTGCGCGCAATGCGTTGCGCTCGTTGCAGGGCGCGTTTTCCCTGCGTGTGCATAACCTCACCGAGCAGTTGATCAGCTTGCGCATCTACGTGGAGGCCGCGATTGATTTCCCGGAGGAAGAAATCGACTTCCTTGCCGATGGCCATGTCCTGGCGATGCTGGATAAGGTTCGCGACGAGTTATCCACAGTGCTGCGCGAAGCCGGGCAAGGTGCCTTGCTGCGTGACGGTATGACCGTGGTGATTGCCGGCCGTCCCAACGCCGGCAAGTCGAGCCTGCTCAATGCCCTGGCCGGGCGAGAGGCCGCGATCGTCACCGAGATCGCCGGCACCACGCGGGATATCCTGCGCGAACATATCCACATCGATGGCATGCCCCTGCATGTGGTGGACACCGCTGGACTGCGTGACACCGATGACCAGGTGGAAAAGATCGGGGTGGAACGCGCGTTGAAGGCCATCACGGAAGCTGACCGCGTGTTGCTGGTGGTGGATGCCACCGCGCCAGAGGCTGCAGACCCGTTCGCACTGTGGCCGGAATTCCTCGAAAAACGGCCGGACCCGGCCAAGGTCACGCTGATTCGCAACAAGGCTGACCTGACGGGCGAGGCAATTGCCCTGCAAGTCAGTGAAGATGGCCACGTGACAATCAGCTTGAGTGCCAAGGCTGCAGGAGAAGGGCTGGAACTGCTGCGCGATCATCTGAAAGCGTGCATGGGCTACGAGCAGACTTCGGAAAGCAGCTTCAGCGCTCGTCGCAGGCACCTGGAGGCACTGCGGCATGCCAGCGCCGCCCTCGAGCATGGCCGTGCGCAACTGACGCTGGCAGGAGCCGGTGAGCTGCTGGCTGAAGATTTACGCCAGGCGCAGCAGCTGTTGGGGGAGATCACCGGCGCATTCAGCTCCGATGATTTGTTGGGGCGGATCTTTTCAAACTTCTGTATCGGGAAATAGGCGGTTATCCACAGCTGGCTGGTTACCAGTTGTAGGAAACTGTTCCGAGTAGCGTCCGGCTTTCACCCCAGTAGCAGCGGCCCGCATCGTTGCAGCCGGACACATACTCCTTGTCGAACAGGTTCTTCGCATTCACGTCTACCGACCAGTGCTGGTCAATCTGGTAACCAATGGCGGCATCCACCAAGGTCACGCTTCCAGCATCCAGCTTCCCGTAAAGAGAAGGCGCGGTGTAAGCGAAAGTGCTGTCGAAGTAGCGCACGCCGCCACCGACGGACAAGCCCTTGAGCTGGCCATCAAGAAAGCGGTATTTGCCCCAGACCGAAGCCTGATTACGCGGAACACCGGTCATCTGGTGACCTTCCACGAGCGACGTTGCCGAATCCTTGGTAATCCGAGCATCGGTGTAGGTGTAGGCCGCAGTCACGTTCAAATTAGGTGTGAGGTTGCTGTTGACCTCCACTTCCACGCCCTTGGCCCGGCTTTCGCCGACCTGGCGGTAGGTATTGGTCGTGGCGTCGAGGTACGTGTCGTCCTGCTTGCGCAAGTCATAGATCGACAACGTCATCGCCGTGTCCCAACCGATCGGCTCGTACTTGAGGCCTACTTCATATTGACTGCTGGTGATCGGGTCCAGCGGTGTGCCGGCATTGGAGATCTGCTGTACCGGAACGAACGCGGTCGAGTAGCTGACATATGGCGTCAGGCCATTGTCGAACTGGTACATGATCCCGCCCTGATAGGTGAACTTGCGGTCTTCAGAGCTGATGTTGCCGGCCTTGGCCACCTTGTCGCGAAAATCACTGTCGACCCAGTCCTGCCGCCCGCCGAGCAAGAATAACCAGTGGTCATACTTGCTCTGAAGCTGTGCATAAACACCTTTCATTTGCTGTTCGAGCAACGTGTTTTGCACTGCGAGAGGCGTCAATGGATCCCTCAGGTACACCGGGTTATACACATTGATCGTGCCTGCAAATCCGGCATTCCAATCCTGGCTGAACGAGGTACGGTCATAGCTGGCACCGAACAGCACGGTATTTTCCAGCCCGCCTACCTGGAATTTGCCTTCCAACTGGTTATCCAGCGAGTAGACCATCGATTTGTTGTAGCGGTCGTAGGCATTCATGTTCAGCTGTGTGCCGAACCCCGCATTATTCAGGTTGCCTGGCCAGGTTTCATGGCGGGTGATTCGCGACTGCATGTAGCGCGAGTTCTGCCGAAACTGCCAGTCATCATTGAAGCTGTGGCTGAACTCGTAGCCGGTGCTCCAGGTTTCCCGTTCGAAGGTGTTCCAATCTGGGTCACCGAGCATGGTGTGCTTGGAGAGCTTTCCGTTGGGGTTGGTCAGTAACGTGCCTGCTGCAGGTAGGCCAAGTTCAAGATTGGTGTGGTCTTTCTGGTAGTTGGCCAGCAGCGTCAGGGTGTTGTAGTCGTCGAAATTGAGGGTCAGGGACGGTGCGATATACAGGCGGTCATCGGGAACGTGATCGGTCTGGGTGTCGGACTTCCTGCCGAGCATCACCACCCGTCCAAGGATATTGCCGCTGTCGTCCAAGGGACCGGAGATATCCACACCCACCTGGCGCCGGTTATTAGAACCGTAGGTCAGCTGAACTTCGCCTTGTGGTGTAGCTGTCGGGTGTTTACTCACCAGGTTGACCAGGCCACCGGGTGCGTTTTCGCCGTAGAGCAGGGAAGAAGGGCCACGGAATATCTCCACCCGTTCCAGGCCATAAGGTTCGCTGGTGGTGTCATACCGGTTGCCTTGGACTCGCAAGCCATCGCGCAGCAGGCCGTAGCCATAATCCGTGGCGTTGAAACCGCGAATGAAGAACAAGTCACCGGCCAGCCCGTCGCCCGCAGCGAAGGGAGGGGCAAAGATTCCCGGCACATAGCCCAGCACTTCTGTGAGCGTCTGGGATTTTTGATCCTTGATGCGCTGGCCGGTCACCACCGACACCGAGCGCGGGGTTTCCGACAATGGTGTGCTGGTCTTGGTACCGATTCGGCTGTTTTGCGCCTTGTAACCTACGTCCCCGGCAATTTCCTGATTGAACCCAGTCTGTTGATAAGTGCTGACAGTAGTGGGGGCCAACATGAGCTGTTCCCCGCTCGTAGCCGGCTGCAGCGCGTAGCTGCCGGGGCCTTGAACCGCCGCCTGCAATCCCGAGTTTTGCAGCAATAACGCAAACCCTTGCTCCACCGAGTAGTCACCCTCCAGCCCAGGACTTTGCAGGCGCGCCGTCTGCTGCGGCGAGAATGACAGAATCACATTGGCCTTCGACGCAAATTGGCTCAAGGCATTGTCGAGTGGCCCGGAGGCGATCACGTAATGTTGCACTGGGCTGGCAGCAATGGCCCGAGTGCATAGCAAGGTGCTGGCAGTCGCGGCCGTGGCCAGCAGCAAGCCATACGTGATGCCGTGATGGGAGAGACGCTGGCGAAGTTTTGTAGGAAGGCGCATGTGTGAGTAAGCCCTGAAGGTAGCATCGTGATTACCTGTAGGGCCGCGCCAGGTAAAAAAAAGATAACCCCCGTTGAGAGTATTTTTTCAGTATCAAGCTGTAAGCGTTACGGAGACCCAATAGCGCGTGAAATACTTCACGTGGATCGGCAGCGTGACCTGCAAGTTGGCCAATACGGCGTCGGTGGAATCAAGACGGAAAGTGCCGGACACCCGCAGCCGCGCTGATGCGGCATCGCACTGCATAACGCCCGGCCGATAGCGCGCCAGTTCGTCGATGACATCCCCCAGTCGCGCGTCCAGAACGATCAGTTGGCCGTCGACCCATGCGGCTTGGTTCCTGCGATAAATATGGCTGGGGCCTACGTCTTGCGTGCCGAAGTCGACACTCTCACCAGGTCCAAGCACTCGGCTATGGGCCGGCTGGTCGACGGGTTGCACGCTGACCCGGTCTTCCAGCACACCAACCCGCGTCGACCCTTGCAGTTGGCGAACAGTGAACCGCGTACCCAAGGCTTGAACACGACCCTCATGGGTTTCGACATAAAACGGTGTCTGCCGGCCCGACTTTCCGGTGTGGATAAGTACTTCCCCCTCACGCAAACGGACCAGTCGCTGCTGCCCATCGAAAAGTACGTCGATAGCCGTGTTCGTATTGAGGTCAATTTGAGTGCCGTCGGCCAACCCGATTCGCCGTCGTTCGCCGACCTTGGTCCGATAGTCAGCCCAGAGGTTGCCCAGGGATGTGTGTTGTTGAACGTTCCACCCCAAGTACCCGGCGGCACCGAGCATCAGCATCAGCTTGAGCACTTGCCGCCGTTGTTGACTGGCCGAGAGCGCACGACGGGTGAAGTCCTTGGGTAGCGCACCGAGGCCACGTTGCAACTGCTCCATCTGGTTCCAGGCCGCCTGATGGGAGGGGTCGCCGTTGAGCCATTGCTGCCAGGCACTTTGTTGCGCGGGTGTCGGTGGCTGCGATTGAAATTGCACGTACCAACTGGCGGCGGCTTCGAACGTCTTGCGATCCGGGGCAGCCATTACATGCCCGCCATGATCAAGGCGCATTCAGTCAGGGCCCGAACCATATGTTTCTTGACGGTGGTCAGCGAGACACGCAACTGATCGGCGATCTGTTGATAAGTCAGGCCTTCGACCTGGGACAGCATGAAAATTCGCCTGGCCCGCTCCCCCAGCCCACACAAGGCTTTATCCACAGCAACGAGGGTTTCAATGATGATGGCCTTGTCTTCTTCACTGATTGCGATCGCTTCGGGCCGGTCTGCCAGGGTTTGCAGATAGGCCTGCTCAATGGCGCGGCGACGATAGCGGTCAATCACCAGTCCCCGGGCAACTGTGGCCAGATAGTCCCTGG
The DNA here is from genome assembly GCF_013385495.1 of Pseudomonas sp. F8002. Lineage (NCBI taxonomy): Bacteria > Pseudomonadati > Pseudomonadota > Gammaproteobacteria > Pseudomonadales > Pseudomonadaceae > Pseudomonas > Pseudomonas sp. F8002. The sequence goes on from NZ_JACAPW010000041.1 coordinate 129,223, forward strand.
GCTCGAGGATCTGCGTCGCGTTGCGGCCGCCCAGGATCCGCACGAACGTATCGTGTGCCACGTCAGCTGCATCGCAGGCGTTATGCAACTTTCCCTTGAGCCAGCTGTGCAACCACGAATGGTGCTGCTCATAGATGTGCTGGACTGCAACGGTATGCGAGGGAAGGGCCATGAGAGGTGACGAGGCAGGTTAATGATAATAACTATTATTAACTGCCGTGGCGCTTTCTCACAATAGGCGTTCCATCAACCCGTTTCACAAATGCAAATGAACTGTTTCCTGCCTGACCGAGGATTTTCGGAGGCATCTGCCTGCCTGAAACTTATCGGGATCCGTATTTTCTGTGGATTAAGCCCTGTGAATAACCGCCCCTGTGCCCAGTTGATAACCAGGCTTGAAACCTGAGTAAAAACCCCTCTGTGGATAACCACCCGTTTAATCCACAGGCTTAAAGCACTTATCCAAGGGCCTTATCGGCACCTAACCACAGACTTTTGAATCTCTGTACATGACGTAAATAAAGGCCTGTAGAGATCTATCCACAGAAACATGCCTCAGTAGAAATAAACATAAAAACAAAGATTTAATAAATTTCTCTCTTTTAATTTCTATTGTTCGTGATTCATCCACAGCTGGTTAAATTTTGTGCAAAGGGTTCTTTAGGAAGGGCGAAGTCCCTATACTTGCCGACTCGTTCGAAAACCTGATCTCGAACGCTCATTCCTAATTACCTACAGAAGCAGGCACGAGGTGCGTGGTGGATTTCCCTTCCCGTTTTGAAGTGATCGTCATCGGCGGCGGTCATGCCGGTACCGAGGCAGCACTGGCGTCAGCACGCATGGGGGCAAAAACCCTGTTGCTGACGCATAACGTGGAAACCCTCGGCGCCATGAGCTGCAACCCCGCGATCGGCGGGATTGGCAAAAGCCACCTGGTCAAGGAAATCGATGCCCTGGGCGGCGCGATGGCCATGGCCACCGACAAGGGTGGTATTCAATTTCGCGTATTGAACAGCCGCAAAGGCCCGGCCGTACGGGCCACACGTGCTCAAGCCGACCGGATCCTGTACAAGGCCGCTGTCCGCGAAACCCTGGAAAACCAGCCGAACCTGTGGATATTTCAACAGGCAGCCGATGACCTGATCGTCGAACAAGACCAGGTACGCGGTGTTGTCACGCAAATGGGCCTGCGTTTCTTCGCAGAATCCGTGGTGTTGACCACCGGTACCTTCCTCGGCGGACTTATCCACATCGGTATGCAGAACTATTCCGGTGGCCGCGCCGGTGATCCACCGTCAATCGCCTTGGCTCAGCGCCTTCGCGAACTGCCACTGCGTGTCGGTCGCCTGAAAACCGGCACGCCGCCGCGAATTGATGGCCGGTCTGTGGATTTCTCGGTGATGACCGAGCAAGCCGGTGATACACCGATCCCGGTGATGTCGTTCATGGGCTCCAAGGAACAGCATCCGAAGCAGGTCAGTTGCTGGATTACCCACACCAACGCCCGCACCCACGAAATCATCGCCGCGAACCTCGACCGTTCGCCGATGTATTCCGGGGTGATCGAAGGCATTGGCCCACGCTATTGCCCGTCGATCGAAGACAAGATCCACCGCTTTGCCGACAAGGAAAGCCACCAGGTCTTTATCGAACCGGAAGGTCTGACCACCCATGAGCTGTACCCGAACGGAATTTCCACGTCCCTGCCGTTCGACGTGCAAATCCAGATCGTGCAGTCGATTCGCGGTATGGAAAATGCGCACATCGTGCGTCCTGGCTACGCCATCGAGTACGACTACTTCGACCCGCGTGACCTGAAATACAGCCTGGAAACCAAGGTCATCGGCGGTTTGTTCTTTGCAGGGCAAATCAACGGCACCACCGGTTACGAAGAAGCCGGCGCCCAGGGTTTGTTGGCCGGAACCAACGCGGCACTGCGTGCACAGGGCAAAGACAGCTGGTGCCCGCGTCGCGATGAGGCGTACATCGGTGTGTTGGTCGACGACCTGATCACCCTCGGAACCCAGGAACCGTACCGGATGTTTACGTCCCGGGCCGAATACCGCTTGATCCTGCGGGAAGACAACGCCGACCTGCGCTTGACCGAAAAAGGTCGCGAATTGGGCCTGGTCGACGACGTGCGTTGGGCGGCCTTCTGCAAAAAACGCGAAAGTATCGAGTTGGAAGAGCAACGTCTGAAAAGTACTTGGGTTCGCCCGGGCACCGAGCAAGGCGACGCGATTGCCGAAAAATTCGGCACGCCGCTGACTCACGAATACAACTTGCTGAACCTGCTGTCCCGGCCGGAAATCGACTACGCTGGTCTGATCTCGGTCACCGGCGGTGGCGCAGAAGATCCACAGGTTGCCGAGCAGGTCGAAATCAAGACCAAATACGCCGGTTACATTGACCGTCAGCAGGATGAGATCGCTCGTCTGCGGGCCAGCGAAGACACCAAGCTGCCTGTGGATATCGATTACACAAACATTTCCGGGCTGTCGAAAGAGATCCAAGGCAAGCTGGGGATAACTCGACCGGAGACCCTGGGCCAGGCGTCCCGTATCCCGGGCGTCACGCCGGCAGCCATTTCGCTGTTGATGATTCATTTGAAAAAACGCGGCGCGGGCCGTCAGTTGGAGCAAAGCGCTTGAGTTCGTTGGTCACCTCGCAACACGCCGAAGAGTTATCCACAGGTGCTCGCCAGCTCGGCGTCAACCTGACCGAAGCCCAGCACGAGTTGCTTCTGGGTTATCTGGCCCTGTTGATCAAATGGAACAAGGCTTACAACCTCACTGCGGTGCGTGACCCAGACGAAATGGTCTCCCGCCATCTGCTCGACAGTCTCAGTGTCATGCCGTTTATCGAAAACGGCCGCTGGCTCGACGTTGGCAGCGGCGGCGGCATGCCCGGCATCCCGCTGGCGATCCTGTTTCCGGAGTCGCAAGTGACCTGCCTGGACAGCAACGGCAAGAAAACCCGCTTCCTGACCCAGGTCAAACTCGAACTCAAGCTGGATAACCTGCAAGTTATCCACAGTCGCGTCGAAGCCTTTACGCCTGAACAGCCTTTCAACGGAATTGTTTCCCGGGCGTTCAGCAGGATGGAGAACTTCAGCAACTGGACCCGCCACCTCGGCGACCGCGATACCCGTTGGCTGGCAATGAAGGGCGTTCATCCAAGCGACGAGCTGTTAGCATTGCCGGCAGACTTCCACCTCGATAGCGAACACGCCTTGGCCGTACCCGGTTGCCAAGGCCAACGCCATCTGCTGATACTGCGCCGCACGGCATGATTGGGAACACAAGCAAGAATGGCTAAGGTATTCGCGATAGCGAACCAGAAAGGTGGCGTGGGCAAAACCACCACCTGCATCAACCTCGCAGCATCCCTGGTCGCTACCAAGCGTCGGGTGCTGTTGATCGATCTCGATCCACAGGGCAACGCCACCATGGGTAGCGGTGTGGATAAACACGGCCTGGAAAACTCGGTCTACGACTTGCTGATTGGCGAGTGCGACCTGGCCCAGGCCATGCACTTCTCCGAGCACGGTGGTTATCAACTGCTGCCGGCCAACCGCGATTTGACCGCGGCGGAAGTGGTGCTGCTGGAAATGCAGATGAAAGAAAGCCGTCTGCGCAGCGCCCTGGCGCCAATCCGCGAGAATTACGACTACATTTTGATCGACTGCCCGCCGTCGCTGTCGATGCTGACGTTGAACGCACTGGTTGCGGCCGACGGGGTGATTATCCCCATGCAGTGCGAGTATTTCGCGCTCGAAGGCTTGAGCGACCTTGTGGATAACATCAAGCGTATCGCCGAGCTGCTCAACCCGAACCTGCAAATCGAAGGCCTGCTGCGGACCATGTATGACCCGCGCCTGAGCCTGATGAACGATGTGTCGGCACAGCTCAAGGAACACTTCGGCGATCAGCTCTACGACACCGTGATTCCACGCAACATCCGCCTGGCCGAAGCGCCAAGCTATGGCATGCCCGCGCTGGCGTACGACAAGTCTTCCCGCGGCGCCATTGCCTATCTGGCGCTGGCCGGCGAGATGGTTCGCCGTCAACGCCGCAATTCACGCACCGCTGCAGCCCAGCCAACTTAAGGAATCCCCATGGCCGTCAAGAAACGAGGTCTCGGACGTGGACTGGATGCACTGCTGAGTGGTCCGACTGTCACGACCCTTGAAGAACAGGCAGTGCAGGCCGACGAGCGCGAGCTGCAGCACCTGCCGCTGGACCTGATCCAGCGCGGCAAATACCAGCCGCGCCGGGACATGGACCCGCAGGCGCTGGAGGAATTGGCGAATTCGATCAAGGCCCAGGGCGTGATGCAGCCGATCGTGGTGCGCCCGATTGGTGCAGGCCGCTTTGAAATCATCGCCGGCGAGCGCCGCTGGCGCGCCAGCCAGCAGGCCGGCAAGGAAACCATTCCGGCAATGGTGCGCGATGTGCCGGATGAAACCGCCATCGCCATGGCGTTGATCGAGAACATCCAGCGTGAAGACCTCAATCCGATCGAGGAAGCGATCGCCCTGCAGCGTTTGCAGCAGGAATTCAAACTGACTCAGCAGGAAGTCGCGGATGCGGTGGGCAAGTCCCGGGTTACCGTGTCCAACCTGTTGCGCCTGATCGCGCTGCCGGAAGTCATTAAAACCATGCTTTCCCATGGCGACCTGGAAATGGGTCATGCCCGTGCTTTGCTCGGTTTGCCGGAAAATCAACAGGTTGAGGGGGCGCGACACGTTGTCGCACGAGGCCTCACCGTTCGTCAGACCGAGGCCCTGGTTCGCCAGTGGCTCAGTGGCAAACCTGCACCGGTCGAAACCGCCAAACCTGATCCGGATATTGCACGCCTGGAGCAGCGCCTGGCCGAACGCCTAGGCTCTGCGGTGCAAATTCGTCATGGCAAGAAAGGCAAAGGGCAATTGGTCATCGGATATAACTCATTGGATGAGCTTCAGGGCGTCCTTGCCCACATCCGCTGAAACAATTGCTTCTGTAGCGCGCAGTCGGAAATCACTACCCGGCAGTTGAATAGGGGCAGAACCGCCCCTATACTCTGCGCGCATTTTGTCGGCACAAATTATGCCAAGTTATTGATTTCCGGCAGCCGACCATTGAGGAGCAAGAGTGATGGAAACCCGCACGCCAAACACGTTGCCGTTCCATCGCTTGGCCGTTTTCCCGGTTTTAGTGGCTCAATTTGTCATTTTACTGATCGCCTCTTTGGCGCTCTGGTATTGGTATGGAGTCGTAGCCGGATACTCGGGACTCTGCGGAGGCCTGATAGCCTTGCTGCCCAATATGTATTTTGCTCACAGGGCCTTTCGGTTTTCCGGCGCCCGAGCAGCCCAGGCTATCGTCCGGTCTTTTTATGCTGGCGAGGCGGGGAAATTGATTTTGACGGCAGTGCTGTTTGCACTGACCTTTGCAGGTGTGAAGCCATTGGCGCCGCTGGCTGTATTCGGCGTCTTCGTGTTGACCCAACTGGTCAGCTGGTTCGCTCCCCTGCTAATGAAAACAAGACTTTCGAAACCTTAGGGCGTTTGAGGCAACCATGGCAGAAACAACCGCTTCGGGCTATATCCAGCACCACTTGCAGAACCTGACCTTCGGTCAGCTTCCCAACGGCGGCTGGGGCTTTGCCCACTCCGCAGCAGAAGCCAAAGAAATGGGCTTCTGGGCATTCCACCTGGATACTCTGGGCTGGTCTGTCGCATTGGGTCTGATCTTTGTCCTGATTTTCCGCATGGCGGCAAAGAAGGCGACTTCCGGTCAGCCAGGTGCTTTGCAGAACTTCGTTGAAGTATTGGTCGAATTCGTCGATGGCAGCGTGCGGGACAGCTTCCATGGTCGTAGCGCGGTGATTGCACCGTTGGCACTGACCATCTTCGTCTGGGTGTTCCTGATGAACGCCGTCGACCTGATCCCGGTCGACTGGATTCCTCAGCTGGCCATCCTGATCTCCGGCGATCACCACATTCCATTCCGTGCGGTTTCGACCACGGACCCTAACGCCACCCTGGGCATGGCCCTGTCGGTGTTCGCGTTGATCATTTTCTACAGCATCAAGATCAAGGGCATCGGCGGCTTCATCGGCGAACTGACCCTGCACCCGTTCGGCAGCAAGAACATCTTCGTTCAAGCGCTGCTGATCCCGGTGAACTTCCTGCTGGAGTTCGTGACCCTGGTCGCCAAGCCGATTTCCCTGGCCCTGCGACTGTTCGGCAACATGTATGCCGGCGAGCTGGTGTTCATTCTGATCGCTGTGATGTTCGGCAGTGGTCTGCTCTGGCTTAGCGGCCTGGGCATTGTTCTGCAGTGGGCGTGGGCTGTGTTCCACATCCTGATCATCACCCTGCAGGCGTTTATCTTCATGATGCTGACCATCGTCTACCTGTCGATGGCGCACGAAGAGAACCATTAAGACCAGTCTCGACTAGTCTGATGTCCCTCCCGGTCAAACGGGAGGGTAGCCCTGAAGGGCTATGAAACGATTTGTTTTACCGCTTTAAAATCTAAAAAACCTAAACCATACGACGTAAAAGTCGGGAGGAAAGATGGAAACTGTAGTTGGTCTAACCGCTATCGCTGTTGCACTGTTGATCGGCCTGGGCGCCCTGGGTACTGCCATTGGTTTCGGCCTGCTGGGCGGCAAGTTCCTGGAAGGCGCAGCGCGTCAGCCAGAAATGGTTCCAATGCTGCAAGTTAAAATGTTCATCGTCGCCGGCCTGCTCGACGCCGTGACCATGATCGGTGTTGGTATCGCTCTGTTCTTCACCTTCGCGAACCCCTTCGTTGGTCAACTCGCCGGTTAATCACTCGTTTTTTCGAGTGATTGGTGTGTTGTGCAACGAACGAGCGAGGTATTGGCGTGAACATTAATGCAACCATTATTGGTCAGTCCTTAGCGTTCTTGATTTTTGTAGTTTTCTGCATGAAGTTCGTATGGCCTCCGGTCATCGCGGCTTTGCACGAACGTCAGAAGAAGATCGCAGACGGACTGGACGCTGCCGCACGAGCAGCTCGCGACCTGGAGTTGGCCCAAGATAAAGCGGGTCAACAACTGCGCGAAGCGAAAGCTCAGGCAGCTGAAATCATTGAGCAAGCCAAGAAACGCGGTAACCAGATCGTTGAAGAGGCTGTTGAAAAAGCCCGTATCGACGCTGACCGTGTGAAGGTTCAGGCTCAAGCCGAGATCGAGCAGGAACTGAACGGTGTCAAAGATGCGCTGCGTGCCCAACTGGGTGCTCTGGCCGTCGGCGGTGCTGAGAAGATCCTGGGTGCCACAATCGATCAAAACGCGCACGCGGAGCTGGTAAACAAACTGGCTGCTGAAATTTAAGCGAGGGCGATCATGGCAGAATTGACCACGTTGGCCCGACCTTACGCTAAGGCAGCCTTCGAGCACGCCCAGGCCCACCAGCAGCTGGCCTCTTGGTCAGCCATGCTCGGCCTGGCTGCAGCAGTGTCGCAAGACGACACCATGCAGCGCGTGCTCAAGGCCCCGCGACTGACGAGCGCAGACAAGGCCGCCACGTTTATTGACGTGTGCGGCGACAAGTTTGATGTAAAAGTGCAGAACTTCATCCACGTCGTTGCCGAAAACGACCGTCTCCCGCTTCTGCCGGAGATCGCCGCTCTGTTTGACCTGTACAAGGCCGAACAAGAGAAATCGGTAGATGTTGAAGTGACCAGTGCTTTTGCATTGAACCAAGAACAGCAAGACAAACTCGCCAAGGTTCTCAGTGCACGACTCGACCGGGAAGTGCGCCTGCAAGTTGCGGAGGATGCCACCCTGATTGGTGGTGTCATCATTCGCGCCGGCGACCTGGTTATCGATGGCTCGATTCGCGGCAAACTCGCGAATCTTGCCGAAGCATTGAAATCTTGAGTTTGAAGGGGCAGCAGAGCAATGCAGCAACTCAATCCTTCCGAAATAAGTGAAATTATCAAGGGCCGCATCGACAAGCTCGATGTGACCTCCCAAGCCCGTAACGAAGGCACTGTCGTCAGCGTATCTGACGGCATCGTGCGGATTCACGGTCTGGCCGACGTAATGTACGGCGAGATGATCGAGTTTCCGGGCGGCGTCTACGGTATGGCCCTCAACCTGGAGCAAGACTCTGTAGGTGCCGTTGTATTGGGCTCCTACCAGACTCTGGCCGAAGGCATGAGCGCCAAGTGCACAGGCCGCATCCTGGAAGTTCCGGTTGGTAAGGAACTGCTGGGTCGCGTTGTCGACGCACTGGGTAACCCTGTTGACGGCAAAGGTCCGCTGAACAACACCGAGACCGATGCGGTCGAGAAAGTTGCTCCAGGCGTGATCTGGCGTAAGTCGGTAGACCAGCCTGTACAGACTGGCTACAAGGCTGTCGATGCCATGATTCCTGTCGGCCGTGGCCAGCGTGAGCTGATCATCGGTGACCGTCAGATCGGTAAAACCGCTCTGGCGATCGACGCGATCATCAACCAGAAAGACAGCGGGATTTTCTGCGTCTACGTAGCCATCGGTCAGAAACAATCGACCATCGCCAACGTGGTTCGCAAGCTGGAAGAAAACGGCGCCCTGGCTAACACCATCGTCGTAGCCGCCAGTGCTTCCGAATCCGCTGCACTTCAGTTCCTGGCACCGTACTCCGGTTGCACCATGGGCGAATACTTCCGCGACCGCGGTGAAGACGCGCTGATCGTTTATGACGATCTGTCCAAGCAAGCAGTGGCTTACCGCCAGATTTCCCTGCTGCTGCGCCGTCCACCAGGCCGTGAAGCTTACCCAGGCGACGTGTTCTATCTCCACTCCCGTCTGCTGGAGCGCGCATCCCGCGTTTCGGAAGAATACGTAGAGAAGTTCACCAACGGCGCAGTGACCGGCAAAACCGGTTCCCTGACCGCACTGCCGATCATCGAAACCCAGGCTGGCGACGTTTCCGCGTTCGTTCCGACCAACGTGATTTCCATCACCGACGGTCAGATCTTCCTGGAATCGGCCATGTTCAACTCCGGGATCCGTCCTGCAGTGAACGCCGGTGTTTCGGTATCCCGTGTGGGTGGTGCCGCTCAGACCAAGATCATCAAGAAGCTCTCCGGTGGTATCCGTACCGCTCTGGCTCAGTACCGTGAACTGGCGGCATTCGCCCAGTTCGCTTCTGACCTGGACGAAGCGACCCGTAAGCAACTTGAGCATGGTCAGCGCGTTACCGAGCTGATGAAGCAGAAGCAATACGCACCAATGTCGATCGCTGACATGGCGCTGTCGCTGTATGCCGCTGAGCGTGGGTTCCTGACCGACGTTGAAATCACCAAGGTCGGCAGCTTCGAACAAGCGCTGATTGCTTACTTCAACCGCGATCACGCCGAATTGATGGCGAAGATCAACGTGAAGGGTGACTTCAATGACGACATCGACGCTGGCATCAAAGCCGGTATCGAGAAGTTCAAGGCCACCCAAACCTGGTAAGCCGCAGCGGGGGCCGCGAGGCTCCCGCTTGCTAACCTGATAGGTGTTACATGGCAGGCGCAAAAGAGATTCGCAGTAAGATTGCGAGCATCAAAAGCACGCAAAAGATCACCAGCGCCATGGAAAAAGTGGCGGTCAGCAAAATGCGCAAGGCACAAATGCGCATGGCTGCTAGCCGTCCCTACGCGGAGCGTATCCGCCAGGTTATTGGTCATCTGGCCAACGCCAACCCGGAATATCGCCACCCGTTCATGATCGATCGCGAAGTAAAGCGCGTCGGTTATGTCGTGGTGAGCAGTGACCGTGGTTTGTGCGGTGGTTTGAATACCAACCTGTTCAAGGCCCTGGTCAAGGACATGGCGGTAAACCGCGAAAAAGGCGTCGAGATCGATCTGTGTGTGGTCGGTAGCAAGGGTGCGGCCTTTTTCCGCAACTTCGGCGGTAACGTCGTTGCAGCTATCAGCCACCTGGGTGAAGAACCGTCGATCAATGATTTGATCGGCAGCGTCAAGGTGATGCTGGATGCATACCTGGAAGGCCGGATTGACCGCCTCTCCGTGGTATCCAACAAGTTCATCAACACCATGACGCAACAGCCTACCGTGGAGCAGTTGATTCCATTGGTGGCCGCCCCGGAACAAGAACTCAAGCACCACTGGGACTACCTCTACGAACCAGACGCCAAAGAGCTGCTTGACGGCTTGATGGTGCGCTACGTGGAGTCGCAGGTGTACCAGGCGGTGGTCGAGAACAACGCGGCTGAACAAGCTGCGCGGATGATCGCGATGAAGAACGCTACCGACAACGCCGGTGATTTGATCAGCGATTTGCAGCTGATCTACAACAAGGCGCGTCAGGCTGCGATCACCCAAGAGATCTCGGAAATCGTCGGCGGCGCTGCCGCGGTTTAACGGTTCAAATATTCAGAGGATCCAGCTATGAGTAGCGGACGTATCGTTCAAATCATCGGCGCCGTTATCGACGTGGAATTCCCACGCGACAGCGTACCGAGCATCTACAACGCTTTGAAAGTCAAAAGCGATGCAGGCACCACCCTGGAAGTTCAGCAGCAGCTGGGCGACGGTGTGGTTCGTACCATTGCAATGGGTTCCACCGAAGGCTTGAAGCGCGGTCTGGAAGTCACTGACTCTGGCGCAGCCATCTCCGTACCGGTCGGTAAAGCGACCCTGGGCCGGATCATGGACGTCCTCGGTAACCCGATCGACGAAGCCGGTCCAATCGACACCGAAGAGCGCTGGGGCATTCACCGTCCTGCGCCTTCCTTCGCGGAACAAGCGGGCGGCAACGACCTGCTGGAAACCGGCATCAAGGTTATCGACCTGGTTTGCCCGTTCGCCAAGGGCGGTAAAGTCGGTCTGTTCGGTGGTGCCGGTGTAGGCAAAACCGTAAACATGATGGAACTGATCCGTAACATCGCCATCGAGCACAGCGGTTATTCCGTGTTCGCCGGTGTGGGTGAGCGTACTCGTGAGGGTAACGACTTCTACCACGAGATGAAGGATTCCAACGTTCTGGACAAAGTGGCACTGGTTTACGGTCAGATGAACGAGCCGCCGGGTAACCGTCTGCGCGTAGCACTGACCGGCCTGACCATGGCCGAGAAGTTCCGTGACGAAGGTAACGACGTTCTGCTGTTCGTCGACAACATCTACCGTTACACCCTGGCCGGTACTGAAGTATCCGCACTGCTGGGCCGTATGCCTTCCGCAGTAGGTTACCAGCCGACCCTGGCCGAAGAGATGGGTACTCTGCAAGAGCGTATCACTTCGACCAAAAACGGTTCGATCACCTCGATCCAAGCGGTATACGTACCTGCGGATGACTTGACTGACCCGTCGCCAGCGACCACGTTCGCCCACTTGGACGCCACCGTTGTACTGTCCCGTGACATCGCCTCCCTGGGTATCTACCCAGCGGTCGATCCACTGGACTCGACTTCGCGCCAGCTGGACCCGAACGTCATCGGCCAGGAACACTACGACACCGCTCGCGGCGTCCAGTACGTTCTGCAGCGTTACAAAGAACTGAAGGACATCATTGCGATCCTGGGTATGGACGAGCTGTCGGAAACCGACAAGCAGTTGGTATCCCGCGCTCGTAAGATCCAGCGCTTCTTGTCGCAGCCGTTCTTCGTGGCTGAAGTCTTCACCGGTGCCTCGGGTAAATACGTTTCCCTGAAAGACACCATTGCTGGCTTCAAAGGCATCCTCAACGGTGACTACGACCACCTGCCAGAACAAGCGTTCTACATGGTCGGCGGCATCGAAGAAGCGATCGAGAAAGCCAAGAAACTGTAATTCCGGCGCCCGGTAACGGGCGCTAATCAGGTTGAGGCAAGCAGATGGCTATGACATTCCATTGCGATATCGTCAGCGCGGAAGGGGAAATCTTCTCCGGCCAGGTAGAGATGGTGATTGCGCACGGCGAGCTGGGTGACCTTGGTATTGCCATGGGTCACGCACCGTTGATTACCAGCTTGAAGCCAGGTCCGATCACTCTGACCAAGCTAGGCGGGGAAAAGGAGGTGTTTTACATCTCTGGTGGTTTCCTCGAGGTTCAGCCGAAGATGGTCAAGGTACTTGCCGATACCGTGCAACGTGCTGCCGACCTGGATGAAGCCTCCGCTCAGGAAGCCGTCAAGGCTGCCGAGAAGGCCCTGAACGAAAAAGGCGCAGATTTCGACTACGGTTCTGCTGCTGCACGTCTGGCCGAGGCCGCAGCTCAGCTGCGCACCGTCCAGCAGATCCGCAAGAAGTTTGGCGGCTAAGCCGTCAAGCCTCATGCGTGATTGATTAAAAAGGGTAGCCTCGGCTACCCTTTTTCTTTTTTTGCAAAACACTTCTTTGGTCTGAAGTCTGACCGCCCAGGATTGGTAGCCATTCATGTCTCTCGAAATCGTAATTCTTGCCGCAGGCCAGGGCACCCGTATGCGTTCGGCCCTGCCCAAGGTGCTGCACCCGGTTGCCGGCAACTCCATGCTTGGCCATGTTATCCACAGCGCCCGGCAGCTGGATCCACAGCGCATTCATGTGGTGATCGGCCACGGTGCCGATGTGGTGCGTGAGCGGCTGGCGGCGGATGACCTGAATTTCGTATTGCAGGACAAGCAATTGGGTACCGGCCATGCCACCGCGCAGGCCGTGCCGTTCATCAAGGCCGACACCGTGCTGATCCTCTACGGTGACGTGCCGCTGATCGAAGTGGAAACCTTGCAGCGCCTGCTCAAGCACGTGGTGCCAGGCCAGATGGGCTTGCTCACTGTCGAGTTGGACGACCCGACCGGCTACGGTCGCATCGTGCGCAACGCTGACGGCAAGGTCGCCGCCATCGTCGAGCATAAAGACGCCAGCGAAGCCCAGCGCGCCATCACTGAAGGCAACACCGGCATCCTCGCGGTGCCGGCTGATCGCCTGGCCGACTGGATGAGCCGCTTGTCCAACAACAACGCCCAGGGCGAGTACTACCTGACCGACGTCATCGAGATGGCCGTCAGCGATGGCCTGGTGGTAGCCACCGAACAGCCCCACGACCCGATGGAAGTGCAGGGCGCCAACGACCGCAAGCAACTGGCGGAGCTGGAGCGTCACTACCAACTGCGTGAAGGCCGCCGCCTGATGGCGCTGGGCGTGACGCTGCGTGATCCGGCACGTTTCGATGTGCGGGGTGACGTCACCGTTGGCCGCGACGTGCTGATCGATATCAACGTGATCCTCGAAGGCCGCGTGGTCATTGAAGACGACGTGGTGATCGGGCCGAACTGCGTGATCAAGGACAGCACCCTGCGCAAGGGTGTGGTGATCAAGGCCAACAGCCATATCGACGGTGCGGTGATGGGCGAGGGCAGTGATGCCGGTCCGTTCGCGCGTTTGCGTCCGGGCAGCGTGCTGGGCGCTCGCGCCCATGTGGGTAACTTTGTAGAACTGAAAAACGCCCGGATGGGCGACGACGCCAAGGCCGGCCATCTGGCCTACCTCGGTGATGCAGTGATCGGTGCCCGCAGCAATATCGGCGCAGGCGCCATCACCTGCAATTACGACGGCGCCAACAAGTACCAGACGACCATTGGCGAAGACGTATTCATCGGGTCCAACAACTCGCTGATCGCCCCCGTCACTATCGGTGATGGTTCAAACACCGCCGCAGGTTCCACCATCAACCAGGATGTGGATAAGTCCCAGTTGGCCGTCGCCCGCGCCCGCCAGCGCAACATCGACGGCTGGAAACGCCCGGTCAAAATCAAAAAGACCTGAGTTATCCACAACCCTGAAACACTGCGGTACTTATGTGGGAGCGGGCTTGCTCGCGAAGGCGGTCTTTCGGTTGATACATGCGCCGACTGACACACCGCCTTCGCGAGCAAGCCCGCTCCCACATTTTTATCTGTGTTGATTCAAAAAACTCAGTCGCATGCTTGACCATTTTGAATGAATAGGTTTTGATTGCCTTCGTTATCTTTCGAAACGAAACTTATCATCACCATGTCGAAACGAAATACACCCCAACGTCGCCACAACATCCTTGCCATGCTCACCGAGCAAGGTGAAGTCAGCGTGGACGAATTGGCCAAGCGTTTCGAAACCTCGGAAGTCACCATCCGCAAGGACCTGGCGGCCCTCGAAAGTAACGGTCTGTTGCTGCGTCGCTACGGTGGCGCCATCACCATGCCTCAGGAACTGGTCGGTGATCCGGCACAGCCCATTTCGGCCTACAAGCGCGCCATCGCCCGTGCGGCCGTCCGGCGTTTGCGGGAACACGCGCGCATCATCATCGACAGCGGCAGCACCACCGCCGCCATGATCCCCGAACTGGGGCACCAGCCCGGCCTGGTGGTGATGACCAACTCCCTGCACGTGGCCAGCGCCTTGAGCGACCTGGAACACGAGCCGGTATTGTTGATGACCGGCGGCACCTGGGACCCGCATTCGGACTCGTTCCAGGGCCAGGTCGCCGAACAGGTACTGCGTTCCTACGATTTCGACCAGCTCTTTATTGGTGCCGATGGCATCGACCTGGAGCGCGGCACCACCACCTTCAACGAATTACTGGGGCTGAGCCGCGTCATGGCCGAAGTCGCCCGTGAAGTGGTGGTGATGGTCGAGTCCGACAAGATTGGCCGCAAGATCCCCAACCTGGAACTGCCCTGGAGCAGCGTCCATACCCTTATTACCGATGATCGCCTGCCACTTGAGGCCCGCGACCAGATTCAAGCCCGCGGCATCACGCTGATTTGCGCGGCAGTCATCTAGGAGAGAAACCATGTGTGGAATTGTTGGCGCAGTCGCTGAACGAAACGTCACTGCCATTTTGCTCGAAGGCCTCAAACGCCTGGAATACCGTGGCTACGACAGCGCCGGTGTGGCGCTCTTTACCAACGCCGGCAAGCTTGAGCGCATGCGTCGCCCGGGCAAGGTCAGCGAACTCGAACAAGCGTTGGCCGGTGAGCCGCTGGTAGGCCGCCTGGGTATCGCCCACACCCGTTGGGCCACCCACGGCGCGCCGTGCGAACGCAATGCTCACCCGCACTTCTCCGGTGACCTGGCGGTTGTGCACAACGGCATCATCGAAAATCACGAAGTGCTGCGTGAACAACTCAAGGGCCAGGGTTATGTCTTCACCTCGGACACCGACACCGAAGTCATCGCCCACCTGCTGAACCACAAGCTCAAGGACATCGGCGACCTGACCAATGCCCTCAAGGCCACCGTCAAGGAACTGCATGGCGCCTATGGCCTGGCCGTGATCAGCGCCAGCCAGCCTGACCGCCTGGTTGCCGCCCGCAGCGGCAGCCCATTGGTGATCGGCCTGGGCCTGGGCGAGAACTTCCTCGCCTCCGACCAACTGGCCCTGCGTCAGGTGACTGACCGCTTCATGTACCTGGAAGAAGGCGACATCGCCGAGATCCGCCGTGAAAGCGTGTCCATCTGGGACGTCAACGGCCAGTCCGTGGAACGTGAAGCCGTGCAGTACCGCGACGGCGCCGAAGCCGCCGACAAGGGCGAGTTCCGCCACTTCATGCTCAAGGAAATCCACGAGCAACCGGCCGTGGTGCAACGCACCCTGGAAGGTCGCCTGAGCCAGAACCAGGTATTGGTGCAAGCCTTCGGCCCGCAAGCTGCCGAGCTGTTCGCCAAAGTGCGCAACGTGCAAATCGTCGCCTGCGGCACCAGCTACCACGCCGGTATGGTCGCCCGTTACTGGCTGGAAGAACTGGCCGGCATCCCGTGCCAGGTCGAAGTCGCCAGCGAATTCCGCTACCGCAAGGTGGTGGTGCAGCCCGACACTCTGTTCGTGACCATCTCCCAGTCCGGCGAAACCGCCGACACCCTGGCCGCCCTGCGCAACGCCAAGGAACTGGGCTTCCTCGGCAGCCTGGCGATCTGCAACGTCGGCATCAGCTCCCTGGTGCGCGAGTCCGACCTGACCCTGCTGACCCAGGCCGGTCGTGAAATCGGCGTGGCATCCACCAAGGCCTTCACCACCCAGTTGGTCGGCCTGTTGTTGCTGACCCTGTCCCTGGGCCAGGTTCGCGGCACGCTGGGCGAAGGCGTCGAGGCACACCTGGTCGAAGAACTGCGCCGCCTGCCGGCCCGCCTGGGTGAAGCCCTGGCCATGGACAGCACCGTGGAGAAAGTCGCTGAGCTGTTCGCCGACAAACACCACACCCTGTTCCTCGGCCGTGGTGCGCAATACCCGGTGGCAATGGAAGGTTCGCTCAAGCTCAAGGAAATCTCCTACATCCACGCCGAAGCCTACCCGGCCGGTGAGCTCAAGCACGGTCCGCTGGCCCTGGTGGATGACGACATGCCAGTCGTTACCGTCGCGCCGAACAACGAACTGCTGGAGAAGCTCAAGTCCAACCTGCAGGAAGTGCGCGCCCGTGGCGGCCAACTGATCGTGTTCGCGGACGAGAAGGCCGGCATGACCAATGGCGAAGGCACCCACGTCATCAACATGCCGCACATCCACGACACCCTGTCGCCGATCCTCTACACCATCCCGCTGCAGCTGCTGTCGTATTACGTCGCTGTGCTGAAGGGCACCGACGTTGACCAGCCGCGTAACCTGGCGAAGTCGGTGACGGTGGAATAAGCCGCACCCGAACCACCAAAACCCCCGTTCTTCGGGGGTTTTGCTTTTTCAGGCTACCGGATATCGGGTCTTGGCGTTTCTGTGGACTAATTCCGGGAGTATTCCCCTGCTTTACCCCTAGAATGCGCCCTGTGGATAACTAGCCAGGGAATGCCGCCGCCATGAACATCGAACTGCTGATCGCCGGTATCGTCGTGCTGATTATTGTCGTCGGCCTGGTCGGCTGGCTGGTGGGGGTCTACAACGGCCTGGTGATGCGCCGCAACGATGTGGATAAAGCCTTCGCCAACATCGACGTGCTGCTCAAGCAGCGGGCAGACCAGATTCCCGACCTGATGCGCGTGGTGCAAACCGCCATGAACCATGAGAACGCGCTGTTCACCCGCCTCAGCGACGCCCGCACCGCGTACCTCAACGCCAGCAGCCTCACCGATAAGGTCGATGCCTCAAACCAGCTCAATACGGCGCTCAAGTCGGTGATTGCAGTGGCCGAGAATTATCCGACGCTGATCTCCGGCCCCAACATGGTCGAGTTGCAGCAGGCGATCTCGGCGGTGGAGGAACGCATCGCCGACCGTCGCGAGTTCTTCAATGAGTCGGTCAACCTCTACAACATCGCCATCGCGATTTTTCCTGATCTGTTCTTCGCCAAGATGCTCGGCTATCAGCGCATTCCGCTGCTGGCCATCAGCGCCGAAGAAACCCGCTACGACGGCGTGAAGCTTGAGGTGCCGGGGGCATGAAAACCACCCAGGCAGGCGTTGTCATAAAAAAACCAGCGTGGAAAACCCTGGTGGCACTGGCCTTTCTCGCCGGCTTTATTGGCCTGATGGTCTACGCCCCGACGATCCTGGTGGCGCTGTTTTTTCCTGTGTGCATCCTGATCGGGCTGCTGGCCAGCTTCGGCCCCAATTTCTATCGCACCGAACAGCGCCTGGCCACCAGCCAGATACGCTCATTGGCCATGGGGCTGGTGGAGGTGAACGGCAAGGTGATCGTCGACACGCCGCTGATCTCCCCGGTCCACGGCAAGCCTTGCGCTGGTTACGTGTGGGTCATCGAAGAAGGCACCAAAGACAAGGATGGCGATTGGAGCTGGAGCCAGGTCTCGGCCGAGGCTCGCTGCAATGACTTCCGCCTGCAGGACGCCACCGGTGAAGTGACAGTGATTGCCGAGGGTATCGACCTGTTCGGCAAGAAGCGCCCTGACGACCATGAATGGATCAGCAGCTCCCGCCGCCAGGGCGAACTGCTCCTCACCCAGGATATGCAGGTGATGCTGATTGGCGACGCCTGCGAGCGTGCGGGCAAGACGGTGATTGCCCAGGGCCGGCAACCTGACGCGGTGTTCGGCCTGGCCGAGACCAAGGAGGTGGAAAACCGCCGTGTGCTGGCGCCGCTGTGGCGCGCCGGTGGTTTCTACGCGGTGGTGGTGGGTTTGATCGGCGTCGGCATCATGGCCATGACGCCGGAACATTTTGCCCAACTGCATCTGCCGGGTCCCGCCACCTACCAGCAAATGGCAGAGCTGAATCCCGCCTATCGGTTTCTGGCCTGGTTGTACCGTGACAACGGCTTCGTGATTCCTTTCATGGCCGCGTTTGGCTTCTTGCTGACGATGTTTGTGGTGCTGCTCGCGCTGCGGCTCTTGCTGCCCACGGGCATGCGCCTGGCGGTAGGCCGCGTGCTGGGCGCCTGGATGGGCCTGGGCATGGTGATTGGCGGCGTGGTGACCTTGCTGCTCGTGGTGGCCCAGGTGGACACCATGAAGGTGTTCCTGGTGTGGATGATGATTCTGCTGGGCACCCTGGTGTTTTCGATCTTTGAGCAACGCAAGCTTGGGGTGGCGTACAAGCATTTCGCAAAAGATGCCGGCACTGCCGGTTTAGGCGACGAAGACGCCTGATCAGGGTACAAACTCAACCTTCAAGCCTCGGCTGGCGCTGCGGCCCTGATCGTCAGTCACCCGCAACCGGTACTCCCCCGACTTACCCGGCCGCCAGTTCAGCGTGGTTTGCGGCGGGCCCTGGCCGATCAGGGTCTGGTCGGCGAACCAATACAGCGTCAGTGCATCACTGGCCGCATTGGCGTTCAGCGGGATGCTTTCCTGGGGCTGGGACAGGCGCAGGTGGTAGCTGACCTGGGTCAGCGGCGAGCGAATCTGCGGCGCTTCGCTTTGATCGCCGACACGGTTGGGTTGGCAGCTTTTCTGCACATTGGGCGGCGTACGCCGGGGCAGTCCGGCGGCGCGGAACAGCCGCTGCACATCGCTGGGCCAGAACTCGAAGACTTCTTCACGGGTGTACTGCGGGTCGAACGGCGGGCACGCGGCCTTGCCGGTGCGGGTGTCGATCAGCACCGGGCGGTGCAGGTTGGACACCCGAATCGGTGACACGCCGGGGATGTACCAGGTCTTGCGGGTACGTGGGCACCAACGGTTGGGCAAGTCACCAGAGGCCGCGCAGACGTCGATGCGGATCAGCCCGGCGGGCGGCTTGTCGGGTTTGATCACCACATTGGGCAAGGCCAGCGGCAGGGCGTCGGCAATACGGAAGAACAACGGTGCCGCAGTTTTCGCACCGATAAACTCAGGATTCGGACGCCCATCGAAGTTGCCCACCCACACCACCAGCACGTACGGGCCTACGAGGCCGGCGCTCCATGCATCATGAAAACCCCAGGACGTGCCGGTCTTCCAGGCCGTACGCCAGTGGCGCCCCGGCAGCCCGTCCGGGCGCGGGTTGCGCCGCAGCATGTCGCGCACCATAAACGCGGCCTGCGGCGTGAGTAGCTGGGCGCCAGTGGTTTGCGGCTGTTCCTGCAAATAGCGCAGCGGCCGCAAATGCCCGTCACCAGCCAGCATCACATACAGCCGCGCCAGCTCCTCGGGCGTCATCTCGCCGCCGCCCAAGGCCAGCGCCAAGCCGTAATGGCTTTCGCCGCGCAGGCCCTTGATCCCGGCCCGTTGCAGCAATCCGTAAAGTGACGGCGAGCGGGTTTGGCTGGCCAGCCAGACAGCCGGAATATTGCGGCTGCGAATCAGCGCGTCACGGGCTGTCACCGGCCCGACAAAACTGCCGTCGAAATTTTCCGGCTGGAAGTAGCCGAAGTTACTCGGCATGTCCTTGAGGATGCTCATGGGGTGGATCACCCCTTGGTCCAGCGCCAGCCCATACAGGAATGGCTTGAGGGTGGAGCCCGGCGAGCGCCGCGACAACACGCCGTTGACCTGGCCGTGGATGCTTGTGGATAAGTAGTCTGCCGAGCCCACCAGGGCTTTTACGCTCTGGTCGCGGCTGTCGATCAGGATCGCCGTGGCGTTTTCCACACCGCTGCTGCGGCGCTCGGCGATGAAGCCGGTGATCAGCCGTTCCAGCAATTGTTGCAGCGCCAGGTTGAGGGTGCTGTTCAACTCATTGCCGGTTTGCGAGGCCAGCAACTGTTCGCTCAGGTGCGGCGCGAGAAACGGGATCTGCTGGCGGTTGCGGGCTTCCAGCGGCAGGTCCAGCAAACTGTCGTTACGCGGGTCCTGTGGATAAGTTTCCCGCCAGTCGGCCATCAGCCGTTGCCGGGCGGTTTGCAGGGAAGGCCCAAAGCGCGCCCGACGACCCGGTTGCTGGGGAATCACGGCCAGCGCGAGGGCTTCAGACAAGGACAACTGCGCCGCTGACTTGCCAAAATAGATCCGGCTGGCCGCTTCGGCACCTTCGATATTGCCGCCCATGGGCGCCAGGTTGAGGTAGGCCTCAAGGATGTCGTGCTTGCTGTAACGCGCCTCCAGCCACAGTGCCAGGGCCATCTGCTGCAGCTTGCCGGGCACTTGGCGAGTATTGAGATCCCACAAGCGCCTGGCCAGTTGCATGCTCAGGGTCGAACCGCCCTGACGCTGGCCGCCGCTATAGGTGGCCATGGCCGCCCGCAATAACGCCGGGGGATTGACCCCGGGGTGCCAGTAGAAATTGCGGTCTTCCTTGAGCAGCAACGCCTCCACCAGTGACGGAGAAATCCGTTCCAGGGGTAGCCACAGGCGATATTGCCCGTCAGCCGCCAGGGTCATGCGCAGCAGCGAACCGTCATCGGCCAGCACCACCCGTGAGGAGGTGGCTGCCTGTTCCAGCGGCGCGTGGGGCCACAACCGTAGCCCCGCCAGAATCAACGCCGCTGCCAGCAGCGGCGTCAGGCTTTTAAGGCTTGGTAATTTCAAGCTGGCCTACTTTGCCGCGTCCTTGCAGGGTGGTTTCGTACATGCCCTCGGCGTAGGCCGGTGGCGTATTGAAGGTACCGGCGTTGGTGGCGCGCACGCGGTACACGAAGGTGCCTACATCCCGCAGCGCGGTGCCGTACAACACCACTCGGTCATCACGCACGTCGACGTAGTCCGGCTGCCAGTTGCTCAAGTCGGTCTCGCCAATCGGCGCCTGCCAGGCGTCGGCTTCTTCGGTGTCTTCGCCGGTTTCAACGTACTCCGAATCGTCGCCTTCGCTTTCCTCGGTGCTGGCCGCTTCCGGCTCCGGCGGCAAGTTATACACAGGCTCGACGCCGCCCGGCAGCAGGTCGACCACCGCCACTTGTTGCACCTGATCACGGTCGGTGGCGCGCAAGCGCAGGCGCACCAGGAACTCATCGCCTACCGCGACCTTGCTGACTGGATTGCCTTTGAGGTCGAGGTATTCGTGGATGATTTCCAGGCCGCTGTTGATCGGCTTGAGGTTGGCGCCCTTGTCATAGCCCGCTTCGCTCAGCATGTAGAACGCCGCCGGGCCGTCGGATTTTTCCATCTGCAGTTTTTGCGTACCGGCAGGCACCGCCGCACGTGGCGGCTGGCCGGCCATCTGCAACAACTGTTGCTGCTTGTCGCTGAGCCATGCGGTGGCCTTGAGGGTCATGTCGCTTCGGGCGCGCTGGCCGTAATTGTCCAGGGCCCGCAGCAACAGTGCCGCCGACAGCGAGTTGTAGCGTTGCTCGTTGAGACGCTTGCCGAGTTTATCCAGCAGGCTTGTCGGCACATCGTCGAGCATTTCCGGGAAGTGCCGTGCGAGCAAATGCAGGTGCTCGGCGTCGTGCACCAGCGGGTCGTAATACAGGCCGTCGCTGTTCCATTTATCCGACAGGGAAAGCCACGGCACCTTGCGGAACAAGGTATCGGCCTGACGATCCTGCTTGAGCAGCTTGTAGCTGGCAGCCAGGTACGCCGCGCCAATGTCGTTCTGCCAGGTGTCCTTGAAGTAGCTTTCGTAGCGCTCGCGGATATCGCTCAAGGCGCCGCTCACCAGAATCCCCTGACGGCTCAGGAGGTAACTGGCGTAGGCGCGGTTGCGCAATTCCGACAGGCCTTCGCTCGGGCCGTTGGCCAGGTCGGTGAGGTACGCGTTGGAACGTTGCAGCAGGTCTTCCGGCACCGGCAGCCCGCGCTCCCTGGCTTCGATCAGGAAGTCGGTGGCGTACAGGCTGGCATATGGCGCCACATCCGGGTTGGCCGCCCACAAGCCGAAACCGCCGGCCTGGTTCTGCCGTTGACGCAGCATGCGCACCGCACCGCTGAAGGCTTGCTCGGCCTCCGGCGCGTTACCACCCCAGATCAACGCCGGCATGGCCTTGGACACCAATTGCTCGGTGCAGGCGTAGCCATAGTCATCCAGGTAATGCTTGAGGCCGTTGGCCCATACCAGCGGCGAAGCGGCGACGCCCAACTGCACATCGCGCAACTGGCTGAACAGCTCGCGGGTCGGTTTCAGCTCTTTGCTGGCGCTGTCGAAACGGCCCAGGCTCAGGGCCACCCGATGCTCGCTCAAGGGTCGGATCGACGTGGTTTCCGCCACCTGGATACGCTTGCCATCCGGCAGCACCGCGACGAAGCGCAAGTCGGCCGAGCCTAGGGTTTCCCCAACCTTGATCTTGAACTCGGCAACACCTTCCTTGCGCGGTTGCAGGGCCAGGGTACTGGCCTTGTCGCCTTGCACCTGCAGGCCATCGCTGGTCTGCACTTCAAACTTCACGTCCGCCGCCGCGTCCAGGTTGCTGAACACCCCGGCGCTGACGCTGAACACATCCCCCGGTGCGACAAAGGCCGGCACGTTCGGCGTGATCACCAGCGGCCCGCGCACTTCGGTGTTGGCCTCGCTGACGCCCACGCTGTCGCTGTCCACGGCCACCGCAAACAGGTGCAGCTTGCCATTGAAGCTGTCCGGAACCTGGTAGTGCAGCACGGTTTCACCGGCCGGCAAGTCCACCAGGCCAGACCACCAGGCCACAGGCGGCTGATGTTTACGCTTGAACGGGTTGAGGTGGTTGGCCAGGGCGCCTTCCGTATCGCCACCCGGCGCTGCCCCACTGAGCAGGCGGCTGAATTCCGGCAGGATCAGGTCAAGGATCTGACTGGTGCCGACCTCCAGTGCACGCTTCTGGAAGAAGAAGCCCAACGGGTCCGGCGTCTGGTAGCGCGCCACTTGCAGGATGCCTTCGTCCACCGCGTAGACCACTGCGCGGCCAGGGCGGTCGGCGTTGACCTTGATATCCAGGGTCTGCCCCGGCTCGATCTTCGCCGGGCCTTCGACTTTCAGCGCCATGCGCCGCGCGTCGAGGTTGATGCTGAACGGCACCACGCCGTAGGACAGCGGGCTCATGTAGACCTCGGACGAACCAATGTCCCGTACGAACTGCACGTTGACGTAGGCATTGCCCTCAAGCCCCGCAGGAACGCGGATGTGTTGCACGCTGTTGGTGCTGTCGGCCTTGAACCACTGCTGGGTGTAGACCTTGTCCCGCTCGATGGTGATCAACCCGGCGCCGGTGTACGGCGCGCGAATGCTGATGGCGATCTCATCACCGGTGGCGTAGCTGCGTTTATCCAGGCGCAGTTGCAGTTCGGCGTTGCGCTCCAGGGAGCGCGAGGTGTTGCCCCGGCCGGCGACGCTGTAGTCGATCTGGTTCAGCAGGTTGCCGTTGGCGTCCTTGAGTTGCAGGGTGAAATCGCCCGGGGTGCCGGTGTTCAGGGTTTGCTTGGCGCCGTCCTTGGTCATCACCAGCGGCGAGGCCGGCTGGCTGATGTTCTTGATGCGCGACTCGTATTTGTAGGTGCCGTTGGATTGCTTCACCAGCACCGAGACGTAGCGGTGCTCGACCACTTCACTGGTCAGGCCGTCGACTGCGACTGGCGTGAGGTCTGGCGCCACGGCCAGCCATTGCACTTCACGCGGAGCGTCCTTGGCGACGAAAGACAGCGAATCCTTGCTCTTCACACCCACCAGGTACGGCGCCGCCGACACCAGCAATGCGCTTTGTGCGGCGACGTTGCGACCGCCTTCGGCTTCGTACACCTGGGTCATCACTTGCAGGCGGTAGGTGCTGTTGGCGAAGCGTTGCAGGTTCAGGTCCAGCACCGCCTGGCCATTGTCGTCGACGGTGGTTTCGGCCAGGTCTTCGGAGCTGGCTTCTTCCAGCGAGTCATTCAGGCGGAAGCGGTAATCCGGGTAGCGATCAAAGGCCGCGAGCGTGGGGCTCAGGGACATTTTTGCCGTGACGCGACGACCCGCCGCCGGAGCGCCGAACAAGTGCATCGCGGTGACCTTGGCCACCACCTGGTCCGGCGGGATCCAGCCCAGCACCGGTGTATCGTGCAGGCTCAGGCTGACTTTCATCCGGTCCGGTTCAAAGTCGCGGACCTTGAAGCTGACGCTGCCCAGGTCGGTACGACGCTGCTTCTCACCGATCAGTTGCAGGGTCGCGGTGTAATCGCCGGATGGCGCTACTTCGCTGCTTGGGAAATCGAAGGTTTCAAAACCGCTGGCCGACAGTTTCAACGGCTGGCGAATCACCTCAAGGCCACGGGGGTCGGTGATCTGCAACTCAACCGGCAGGCCTTGCAGGGCGCCTTTCCAGTCGCCGCTGCGCACGATCATGCCCAGGTGCGCGGTCTCGCCGGGCCGGTACAGGCCGCGATCGGTAAACAGGTAGGCGCTGAGGCGATTGATCGCACCGTCCTCTTCCAGGCCGCCTACATCAAAGCGTGACAAATCCAGCTGTTGCGACTGACGGGCAATCGGCAGGAAGGATTGGTCATTGCCGCGACTGACCACATACATCAACGGCGTTTTCTCACGGCGCAGTTCATCCAGCTTGGCGAAGTGCGTGTGACCTTCGGCGTCGGTATGGCCGCTGGCGACCGGCAAACCGTTGCGGCCGATGATATCGACCTGGGCGTCGGACACCGGCGAGCCGTTGCCGATGGACTGCACGTACACATCGTGGCTGCCATCGCTGGAGCGCTTGGCGATGATGCCCAAGTCGGTGACCACGATGAAACGCAGGTCGCTGGTGGTGTTGCGCGAGTAGTCGAAGGTGCGATCGGCCGGGTCGTCCTGCGGGCTCAGCTTGAGCACAAAAATGCCCCGGCGGCCGCCGTTGGCCGTGAGGTAGTTGCTCAGGTCGACGTTGTCGTAGACGGTTTTCGACGGGTCGCCAGCCGACAGCGGAATGTCCAGGCTCTGACGCTCCACCATCCGGTCGAAGTAGTCATTGGCAAAATTCGGTCGGGCAAAGCTGCCGCTGCTCTGGTCCACCAGGTGTTGCAACTGGTTGGGCAGCAGGCGCGCGATTTCCACATGGGCGCCGGGTACGCCACGGGCCATGAAGCCCAGGCGTTTTTCGCCGGTGAGGCTGAGCAGGGCGCCGTCGGACAGGAACTGCAGCGTGCGTGGATAAGCCGGCATGCTCACGAGAGAGGCTGTCGGATTTTTCGCCAGGTAGCCGCCGATGGCTTCCAGGTTGGCCGGCACCCGCACATACAGGGCGCGGCCCGGCGGGGCCTTGAACTTGAAGGCGTGCAGGGTGTTCAGCGGTTCGACGCTCGGCACGTGGGTCAGCTTGACCTTGGTGCTGCTGGCCAACAGCTTGTCGTCGATGTCTTGCAGGTTCCAGGGGCGGGTATCGTCCTCGGCTTTTTCCGGCAGCATCCAGGCCTGGACCTTGTTGGCGATGGTCTCGTCGGCCACGGCGCTGGAACTGCTGAACATCAACACCGGCTCGGGTTCGCCGCGCTCGTTGTCGACAAAGCTGACTTCGGCGCCGGTAAAGGTCAGGCGATAGCGGCCGGGCACGGTGACTTCGGCCACCAGCGGCGCCGAGCTGGAATTGCCGCCATCACGGGCCTTGAGGCCTTCATCGAGCTTGGCGCTGACCGGGGTGCTTTCCAGTGGGGTGGCCAGGGCGGCAGAGCGCACAAAGGCGTTGAGCTTGTGTTCGTCGAAGGTGATTTCCGGGCGATTGGGCAGTTGCGCATCGCGGTAGGCCAAGCCTTTGCCGAGGGTGACCGAGGCACGTTTGCGTACGCTGTCTTCGTCTACCGGGTGGGAAAAGTGGAAGGTCGCTACCAGCTGTTTCTGCGTCGGGTTGCTCGGGTCCTGGTACAGCTCGTTTTGCGTCAAGGTGGCGCGGAACGGCTGGGTGGAGAATTGGCTGGTGTATTGGCTGAGCAGTACGCCGTCGGCCAACAGGGTTTTCTTGGCCAGGTCGATGGTGTAGTGGGCGTCGACGGGCCAGTCTTTTTCCGGGGTGAACACCAGGCTGCGGTCATCCGCCCAGCGCCAGGCGCCGGCGATGGCAGGCTTGAGGGTGATGCCTTCGGTGACCGGCTTGCCGATGGCCGCCAGTGGGGCCACGGATTCGGCGAAGCGTACCTGCAAGTTATCCACAACCGGTTGCGGCTGGGTGTAATCCGTCAGGTTGGGCTTGTGCAGCGAATAACCCACGGTGTGGGGCTGTGGCAGGTGGGAATACCAATGCCAGCCGTAAAAGCCCGCGGCCAGCACCAGTACCAGGGCCAGCGCGCCGCCCGCAGCCTGGCGCGGATAAGCCCGGGCCTTGTGGCCGACGTTGACCAGGCCGTTGCCTGTGGCTTGCAGCCAGCGCGGCGGCTGCCACTGGCCGAACAGGCTGCGCGCCAGCCATCGAACGGCGCTGAACAGGACACTCACCACTGAGATCAAGGCCCCGAAAAAACGGCGGCTGGTCGCTTTTAACGAATCAAACATGGTGAGCATCCCTGGCAATGTGTCGCGTATCTTACACGTCTCTTTGATACAAAAGATGACGGCAAATGCGCCGCAAAGCTCAGGCTTGCTGTACGAAGGTGAGGCGTATCGCAAAACCGATCAAAAGACTGCCAAACAGCCATTGCTGAAGGCGCTGGGCGGACGGGCTGCGCTCCAGCCAGCGGCCGATTCTTGCGCCGGCCAATCCATAGCAACTGTCGAATCCCAGGCCGACCGCCACCAGAATCGCCCCCAGCAGCGCAAACTGTGCCGTCACCGATGCGCCGTGTGGATCAATGAATTGCGGCAGCAGCACGGAGCAGAACAGCAGCGCCTTGGGGTTGAGCAGGTTGGTCAGCAAACCCCGCTGGAAGGCTTCGCGCCAGGCATGCGCCGGTGCCGTGCTGTGCTCGGCGTTCAGGTTGGGCAGCAGGTTTGAGCGCAGGCACTGCACGCCGATCCACAGCAGATACGCCGCACCGCCCAGGCGCACCACATCGAAGGTCCAGGGCGCGACCTTGAACAGGGTCGCCAGGCCCATCCCCGCCAGCGCCACGTGGCAGGCTCGCGCCAGGCCCAAGCCGCCTGCGGTTGCCAGTGCCATCGCCTTGCCCTGGCGGGCGCCGGTTTGCAGCAGCAGGATCATGTCCGGGCCGGGCAGCAGGTACACCACTGCCAACGCGACTAAAAACAACCAGAGTTCTGCCATGTGCCTGCCCCTTGCGGTAGGTGATTCGTAGGGCAATTTTAGGGGCGAAGGCCGGGGCAGGTGCTTGCGTAGTCAGATGGAAAAGCGTCTAGTCTTGGCACAATCTGCCACTTTTTTCGGGCGAAACATTTCACTTATGCCAAATCTGAAGCTGGACGCATTTGACCGCAAGATTCTTGAAGCCCTGCAACGGGATGGCCGGCTGAGCAACGTGCAACTGGCGGACGAGATTGGCCTCTCGGCCTCGCCCTGCTTGCGGCGTGTGCGGCTGCTGGAAGAGGCCGGGGTGATTCGTGGTTATCAGGCAAGCCTGGACCGGGATGAAGTCGGGTTGGGGCTGACGGTGTTTGTCGGGGTGAAAGTGGAGCGGCATAACGACGAACAGGCGGAGGCGTTTCGGTTGGCGGTGACGGCGCTGCCCCAGGTGATTTCGGCGTTTCTGGTGTCGGGGGAGTCGGATTTCCTGCTGCAAGTGGTGGTGCCGGACTTGCGCGGGTATGAGCGGTTCCTGACCGGGAGCTTGTTAAAGTTGCCGGGGGTGAGCGATATCCGCAGCAACTTCGCGATTCAGACGGTGAAGACGCCCGGGGCATTGCCGCTGAGTCACCTTCCCGGCTAGATCGTTCCCACGCTCCGCGTGGGAATAACGCCCTGGACGCTCCGCGTCCGCTTTAAAGTCGTGACGCGGAGCGTCACCGGATGCATTCCCACGCAGAGCGTGGGAACGATCAGATAATGACGCCGGGGGCACCTTCCCGGCTGGTGATTTCTTATTGTGGTAAGGACGCTTGTTGTGGCGAGGGAGCTTGCTCCCGCTGGGCTGCGTAGCGGCCCCAAAATCCTGGGAGCGCTGCGCACTCCAGCGGGAGCAAGCTCCCTCGCCACTGGGGTTGTGTGGATTTGGGGAGGGAGGTGGTCGTCAGGTCCACCAGTAGCGCACGAGATGAAAGAAGATCGGCGCGGCAAAACACACCGAATCCAGCCGATCCAGCATCCCGCCGTGCCCTTCGATCATGTGCCCCCAATCCTTCACGCCCCGGTCGCGCTTGATCGCCGACATCACGATCCCGCCGGCAAACCCCAGCAGGTTGATCAACAGCGCAATCAGGAACGACTGCCAGGGGTTGAACGGCGTGGTCCACCACAGCGCCGCGCCAATCAGCGACGACAGCAGAATCCCGCCGACAAACCCTTCCACGGTTTTAGACGGCGACAAGTTGGGCGCGATCTTGTGTTTGCCGAACAGCTTCCCGCACACGTACTGCAACACGTCCGACAGTTGCACCACGATCACCAGGTAGGCAATCAGCAGCAGGTTGCGGCCTTCGTAGCCGACGATATCCAGGGTCAGCAGCGCCGGCACGAAGGACACACAGAACACCGCGATCATCAGCCCCCATTGCACTTTCGATGCCCGTTCCAGGAAGTGCGTGCTGTCGCCGCCCAATGACGCGAGGATCGGCAGCAGCAGGAACACGTACACCGGGATAAAGATCGAAAACAGCCCGTACCAGTCGAAATAGATCAGCAGGTATTGCAGTGGCAAGGCCAGGTAAAACGCGGCCACCAGTGCCGGATAATCGCTGCGCCGGGTAGGTGTCAGCGTGAGGAATTCCCGCAGGGCATAGAACGACACGGCGTAAAACAGCAGGATCACCGCGCCGGTGCCGAGCCAGAACGCCACGCCGATCACCACCACCATCACCCACCACGCATTGATGCGGGCGTTGAGGTTGTCGATCACCGCGTTGGGTGTGCCACGGGTGCGCAGTTTGAGGATCAGGCCGATCAGCGAGGCGAGCACCAGGATCGCGCCGATCCCGCCGAACAACATCAGGGTTTGGCTATCCATCTCAGGAATGCTCCGGGGCAAGGGCGAGCAAGGCGTCGCGGGTGCGGGCGAGGAACAGTGCCTTGTCTTCGCCGTCCTCCAGTTGCAGCGGTGCGCCGAAGCTGGTGGTGCACAGTAAGGGCAGCGGCAGCACGCGGCCCTTGGGCATGACCCGGTTGAGGTTGGCGATCCACACCGGGATCAATTCGGCTTGTGGATAACTCTTGGCCAGGTGATACAGCCCGCTTTTGAACGGCAACAGGCCGTCTTCCAGGTTGCGCGTGCCCTCGGGAAAGATGATCAGCGAGTCGCCGTTTTCCAGGGCCTGAAGCATCGGCGCCAGAGGGTTATCCACAGGGTCCTTGCGCTCGCGGTCGATCAGCACGCCGTTGAACACCCGGTTGATGATGTAGCGGCGCAGGGCGCTGGTGTTCCAGTAGTCGCTGCCGGCCACCGGGCGGGTGAATTTACGCAGGTTCTGCGGCAACGAGGCCCACAGCAGCACGAAATCGCCGTGGCTGCTGTGGTTGGCGTAGTAGATGCGTTGCACCGGCACCGGCGCGCAGCCAAGCCACAGGCTGCGGGCGCCGGTGACGGTGCGGGCCATGGAGGTAATCAGGGTGGCGACCACGGGTTCGAACATGAGGATTCCTTATCCGGCGAAGGGCAGCCAAGGGCTGGCCAGGATGACGGCCACGGTCAGCAGCACTTGCGCCGCCAGCAGGTAGGCTTGCTTGCGCAACAGTTTCAAGGCGCCGCGACGGCGTTCGGTCCAGGGCCTGCCGGCGCGTTTGGCAGATTGCAGGCCAAGGGTTTGCATGGCTTGGTCGAAGTCGGGCGTGCGGTCGGTGTCGCGGGCGAGCAGGGCGAACAGGTCGGCGTCGAAGGCCACCCGCAGCGCCCAATATTTTTCCAGCAGCCCGAGCACAATCATCCACAGGCTGAGGATCAGGCAGACCGGCGTGATGCTGGCCATCAGCAGTTGAGCGAGGCCGAACAGTACGCCGAGCAAGGTCAGGCCTGTGGATAACTGATCCAGGGAACGGCCCCGCCGCAGCAGGCTGGCGACGACCTGTAATTCCATATCAGCGGGCATGGGCTAAAACCTCCAGGGCTTCACGGTGCGCGGAATGCAGGACCACACGTGGGCGTGCTGTACGAATAATAGCCACCGCCTCGTCGACATTGGCTGCGCGCCCGGTATGTAGCAGCCATGCAGCCACGGCGGTGGCGCTGCGTGAGTAACCGAGGGCGCAGCACACCAGCAAGGGTCCGGTTGAGCGTAGCCGCTCTATCGCTTGGGCGGCTTCCACGCATTGCGCTGCAGTGGGCGCCGTCAGGTCGAGCACTGGCAGGCTGTAGTAGGCGCGACCCTGTGGATTAATCGGCAATTCGGCGCACAGATCGACCACCGCCTTGAAT
This sequence comes from Pseudomonas sp. F8002, assembly GCF_013385495.1. NCBI lineage: Bacteria > Pseudomonadati > Pseudomonadota > Gammaproteobacteria > Pseudomonadales > Pseudomonadaceae > Pseudomonas > Pseudomonas sp. F8002. The sequence continues at coordinate 159,788 of NZ_JACAPW010000041.1, forward strand.
GATCCCAGCTCACCGCTGGTGGGAATTCGCCCCAGCCAAACGTTATCCACAACCTGATCGGGCTGTGGATGTCTACGTGTCCACAGGCGGGAATTGATCCAGGCGGCCACCAGATAAGGCGCCAACAACCAGCGCGCCGCCGGAGTGAGTCGTCCGTCGGCGCGTTTCTGAAATCCCGAAACGCCCAGTACCAGGTAGTTCGCCTTCATCAAGCCAAGGGATACCGCCGGCCAAAGCAGCCACAACCAGCCGCCGCCAAGGGAAAACGCCAGGATCAAACACACCAGCGACCCGAAGCCATAGCGCAGCCCCAGGCGCCAACGCTGGCGGTCCCTGGTCAGCTGGGCATTCAGCAGCGGGCTCGGATGTTCCAGCGGCCACAGCCACACGCACAGCCAGCCGGCGAGGGCGCCTGTGGGTAAGTCAATAAAGTGATGTTGATAAGTGGTCAGCACCGAAAGGCCGATCAACGCGAACCAGCCATGCACCAGCCAGCGCCACAGGCCCCGGGTATGCCGCTGGTACATTATCCACAGCACCACCAGCAGCGCGATGTGCAATGACGGCGCCTGGTTGAACGGCTTGTCGAACCCGGCGAGTACCGCAAACAGCCAGCCAAACACGCCGTCCAGCGCCGGCCTTTCAAAGGTGAAGCGCAAGGGCCAGATCAGGAAGCAGGTGACGGCAATCACTTGGGCCGTCAGCAGGCGCAAGGCATGTTGTTTCAGTTCATGGCGGGTGCTTGGCAGTAGCAGGGAGAAACCGTAGAGCAGGTCGATCGACCAGTAGGGCACGATGGTCCAGGCCCAGAACGGGATATGGGTTTCCCAGCCGAACACCATCGTGCCCACGTCGCTGCGCTGGCTGGTGACCCACGTGGCAAAGCCGTAGGTGCTGAAAAACAGCGGCGCCAACAGCAGCAGCCACAGCACCGCCGGTTTTAACAGGCCCGGTTCACGCATGGGTCAGACTCGCTGTGCCAGGGACACGCTGAAAATCCCCCACTCATCCACACGCTGGGTGATCTTGCGGAAACCGGCGGCTGCCACCAGTTGATCCATTTCCGCCTGGCTGCGTCGGCGCATTACCCAGGCCTGGCCCTGGCGGTGGCTGGTGAGGGCGCGGGCGATCAGTTCCAGTTGCGGATGCCACGGTTGGCCGGTGTACACCAGATAACCACCGGGCTCCACGGCTTCGGCCAAGCCGGCGAGCGAGCCACCGACCATCGCGTTATCCGCGAACAGTTCATATAGCCCGGACACCACCGCCAGCGTCGGCTTGGGTTCCAGCGCCGCAAGGTCCGCCCGGTCAAACGCATCGCCTTTGACGAACTGGGCGATATCCCCAAGCCCTTTTTCACGAATCAGCGCGCCACCGTCGCGCACGTTGATATCGCTGTAGTCCCGCAGCAGGATCGATTCCGGCAACGGCGAAACGCCCTGCAAGGCTTCCAGAATGTACCGACCATGCCCGGCGGCGATGTCGACGATGCGCACTTCCCGCTGCTCGTCCCGCAGCTTGGCCATCGCCAGGCGCAGCAGCTCTTCCACGTTCAACTTGCGCTGACGAATACCGCGCCAGCCGATGGAGTTCAGGTAGTTGGTGTCGATCATCCGCCCCAGCCCGCCTTTGCCGGTGGGTTTGTTGCGGTACACGTAGTCCAGGGTGCTGCCGGAGTCGAAGCCGGTGTCGAAACCGAGCTTCACGCCATCCGACAGTTTGCTGCCCAGGCCCATGCTGGCGCGGGTCATGCGCCAGTACAGGTCGCGCAGGGAGTTGCGTGGTAACGGCGCGGCGAGGGATTCGGATTCGGCGCAGGTCAGGCCGATCTTGTCGGCGTCCAGCAAGTTGGCGCGGTCCAGCGGGTGTTCGAAGTTCTGCAGGATAAAGCGCCGGGCGCTGCTCAAGGCCACGGCACGATCACGTTCACCGAGGGTGTCGTGGAAGAAGCCGGGGAGGATGTGCAGCTCTTTCTTCAAGCTGCCGAGGCGGTCGAAAAACTGCTGCTGGGGTTTGCGGTGCACCACAAAGTCCGAGCCGGAGATCAGCAGTTGGGTAGGTACCTGAATTGCCTGGGCATCGGCTACAACCCTGTCGGCCGCTTCGTACAGGCCCAACAGTACATTCACCGAGATGGCTTTGGTGATCAGCGGATCACTGTCGTAGGACGCCACGCGCTCCGGGTCATGGCTCAGGAACTTGGCCTTGACGTAGCTGTTGACGAAAAAGTTGCCGCGAAACTTGCGCATCAACGCCAGGCCCGGCCGGGCGAAGGGCACGTAGAGCTTGACCTTGAATGCGGGGGAGGCGAGTACCAGCGAGCGAATCTTCGGCGCGTAGTCGTGCACCCAAGTGGCCGCGATCACCGCGCCGACGCTTTGGGCGATCACTGCGAGGTGTTCTTCCTCGATGTTGTAGGCGCTGCGGATATGGTCAACGAAAGTCTGCACGTCCCGCGCACTGGTGGCGAAGCTCGGGCTGTCGCCGCGCGCGCCGGGGGATTGGCCGTGGCCACGGGCGTCCCAGGCGAAGAAGTCGAACTCCGGCAGGTTCAGCTCGTCCACAAGGTGGGCGATACGACCGGAATGCTCGTGGCCGCGATGGAACAGCAAGATCGCCTTGCGCGGCGCAAAGCCCGCAGGGGCGGTGGCGGGCCAATGACGGTAGAAAAGCTCCACCCCGTCATGGGTGCTGAAGGTGTGCTCTTGCTGTTCACGCATCGCAAAATCCTTATGCAGAAGGGGAGGTGTTCGTTTCTTCTTTCAAGCCTTGGCGCACACGGTTGACCAGGGTGTAGGCCAGCAACGCCGCGACCAGCCACATCACCGCTTCGACCCAACCGGCACCCAGCCAACCCAGCGCCACGCCGGTGGCCAGCACCCCGAGCACAAACGCCCGATCGCTCTTGCCCATCGGGCCGTCGTAGCGCCGGGAAGCCCCGACCATCGGCCCGAGCACGCCGGCGTATTCGCTGAACACCGCCAGCAGCGTCACCAGCAACACCGGCGCCAGACTGACCTCGGGGATCAGCGCAAACGGCAGGATCAGTGCGCTGTCGGCGATCACGTCGCACAGTTCATTGAGGTAGGCGCCGAGTCGCGACTGCTGGCCGAATTCCCGGGCGAGCATGCCGTCGATGGCATTGAGGGCCATGCGCAGGATCATCCACAGCGGGATCAGCGCAAACAGCCACACATGTTGTGCGAAGCCGGCAATCAGCAATCCCACCAGCAGGGAAACCACCCCGGCCAGCACGGTGATCTGGTTGGCGGTGGTGCCGTTGTCGTAGAGGCGCTGCACCAGCGGGCGCAGCAGGTTCTGAAAACGCGGTTTAAGCTGATAGATCGAAATCATGGGGAGTGACGCTTCCTTGTCCGTAAGCCCGCGAAAAACTCTGGGGAGTGTGCCGATTTATCACCGCTGAAACCAGTGATGGCTCGTGTTTCTGGGGCTTTCGTCACTATCTGTGTGAAACCAAACAAAAATTTCACGCTTCGGGTTATAGAGTAACTAATTGTTTCTGGGTGGGCGTTTGGGGATGCGAGTGGATCTAGACGCTGATGACGTGGCCATCGAAGGGCTGCCGCGTTTTCAGCAGGGGTTGTTTCATGCCCGCCGGTTAAGGCAGGCCGGCATTGGCCTGACGGTGCTGGCGGTCGGCGGCTGGATGCTGGCGCTGTTTGTGGCGCTGTTCGCCCCGCTGTCGATCTGGCCGGTGGTGCTGATCAACTGCGCCTCGGCGTTGCTGGTGCTGGTGGCTGGCTTGCAATCGGCGTGGTGGGTCGCGGATTGGCGGGCCATGGCGCTGGAGGAGCCGGCTGCACGGCTGATCGAACCGCCGCTGCCACAAGAAGAGCCTGGCTGGCTTAACCGGCAGTTCGGTCGCGTCGGTAATGGCTTGCTGGTGCAGATAGGCGCGCCGGTGTTCTGGCTGTGCGGCTGGTCGTTGCTGGCATTCTTCAGCGTTCTGGAATTCTGGAGCCTGACCTTGCCCGCCGCGGCGCTGGGCCAGGCTGCCAGTGTGGGCGCCGCCATTGCCTTGGCACTGGCGTTCGGCTTGCTGGTGTTTGAACGGCGCATGGCCCAGGAAAGCACCGCCCAATGGCCGGAAGCGGTGCAACTGGCGCAACTTAGCCGGGTGGCGATTATCTGCCTGGTGATCAGTGCGATTTGTCTGCTGTTTGCCGGTGAAGAGTCCGTGTGGCCTCTGCGCCTGGCCGTGTTGATCGGCCTGTTGCCGGCCCTGGTGGCGCTGGAGTTTCTACTAAGAGGCCTGCTGTCGCTGTTCAGCCCGCGCCAGGGGCGGCTTGAACCGCGCCTGATGGCGCAAAGTTTTATCGCCGGGATGCTGCGCTGGCCGCCGCAACCGTTGCTCGCCTTGCAGCACGAACTGCACAACCGTTTCGGCATCGACCTGCGGCAGATCTGGGCCTTCACCTACATGCGCCGGGCATTCCTGCCGGTGTTGGTGGTGGTGCTGGCCGTAGGCTGGTTGCTGACCGGCGTGCATGAAGTCGCCCTGCAAAGCCGTGGGATCTATGAACGCTTTGGCAAGCCGGTGGAGGTCTTCGGGCCTGGCCTGCATGCCGGTTTGCCGTGGCCGCTGGGTCGCGTACTGAACGTGGAAAACGGCGTGGTCCATGAGCTGGCCACCAGCGTTGGCGAAGCGGCAAACACCGACGTCGCTCCGGCCGAGGGCCCGGCGCCGCTGATCGCCAACCGCCTGTGGGACGCCAGCCATGTGAATGACAAATCCCAGGTGATCGCCAGCAGCAGCGGCGACAAGCAGAGCTTCCAGATCGTCAATATGGACGTGCGCTTTGTGTACCGCATCGGCTTGACCGACCAGGCCGCACTCGCCGCCACCTATAACAGCGCCGATGTGCCCACGCTGATCCGCAGCACCGCCAGCCGCATCCTGGTGCACGAGTTTGCCTCGCGAACCCTCGATGAATTGCTGGGTGAAGAACGCAACAGCCTCGCCGATGAAATTGGCAAGGCAGTGCAAGCGGACCTGAAGAAACTCGACAGTGGCGTGGAAATTCTCGCCACCGTGGTGGAAGCCATTCACCCGCCCTCCGGTGCGGCGAATGCCTACCATGCGGTGCAAGCTGCGCAGATCGGCGCCCAGGCGCTGATTTCCCGAGAGCGCGGCGCTGCCAGTGAGCAGACCAACCAGGCGTTGCTGCAAGCCAGTACCGCCCGTGACCAGGCCCAGGCCACGGCCCATGAAGTCAGCGCCGGCGCCCAAGCGGCGGACCTGCGCTTCAGCGCTGAACAAAAGGCCTATCAACAAGCCGGCCAGGCGTTCGTGCTGGAGCAGTACCTGAGCCAACTGAGCCAGGGCCTGGCCCACGCCAAGTTACTCATTCTTGATCATCGCTTGGGCGCCAGTGGCGCACCGACCATCGATCTGCGTTCCTTTACCTTACCGGCCGACCCTGCGGTGCCGCGTAAAGCCGTTCAATAAGGAGTTCATCTGTTGAGCGCTCATTCTCACGATCACGCAGGCCATGGTCACCACCACGGCCACCATCATCACCATCATGGCGATGAGCACGAAGCCGGCCCGTTCCCCTGGCGGCGTATGGGCTGGGCGGTATTGCTCGTGCTGTTCGCGGTCGCCGCGGCGAGCCTGGTGCAGGTGCGTTCCGGTGAAGCCACGGTGATTACCCGCTTCGGCAACCCGTCGCGGGTATTGCTGGAGCCGGGCCTGGGCTGGCGCTGGCCGGCGCCGTTCGAGGCGGCGATTCCGGTGGACCTGCGCCTGCGCACCACCTCCAGCGGTTTGCAGGATGTGGGCACCCGCGATGGCCTGCGGATCATCGTGCAGGCCTACGTGGCCTGGCAGGTGCAGGGCGACCCCGACAACGTGCAGCGCTTTATGCGTGCGGTGCAGAACCAGCCGGATGAAGCGGCGCGGCAGATTCGCACCTTTGTCGGCTCGGCGCTGGAAACCACCGCCGCCAGTTTCGACCTGGCCAACCTGGTGAACACCGATGCCAGCCAGGTGCGCATTGCCGATTTTGAAGCGCAGCTGCGCCAGCAGATTGATCAACAATTGCTCACCACCTATGGCGTGCGTGTGGTGCAGGTGGGCGTTGAACGGCTGACCTTGCCGTCGGTGACCCTGGCCGCCACCGTCGACCGCATGCGCGCCGAGCGCGAGACCATCGCCACGGAACGAACCGCCGTGGGCAAGCGTGAAGCGGCGCAGATTCGTTCGGCCGCCGAGCGTGATGCGCGAATCGTCCAGGCCGACGCCACGGTGAAAGCCGCCGACATCGAAGCGCAATCCCGAGTCGAAGCGGCGCAGATTTATGGCCGTGCCTACGCCGGCAATCCGCAGCTGTATAACCTGCTGCGTTCCCTCGACACCCTTGGCACAGTGGTCACGCCGGGCACCAAGATCATCCTGCGCACTGACGCCGCGCCTTTCCGCGCGCTGGTGGATGGGCCGAAGGATGTCCAGCCATGAGTGAGCGGGAAAGCCTCGACAGCCCGTGGATCCAGGCTGGACGGCTGACGTTCCTGGCGCTGTATGCGGTGACGGTATTGGCCGCGCTGGCGTGGGCGTTTTCCAACGTGCGCCAGATCGACCCGCAGAACCGCGCCGTGGTGTTGCACTTCGGTGCGCTGGACCGGATCCAGAATGCCGGGCTGCTGCTGGCCTGGCCGCGTCCGTTCGAGCAAGTGGTGCTGTTGCCCGCCGCGGACCGGGTGATTGAGCGCCGGGTGGAAAACCTGCTGCGTTCCGATGCGGCCACCCAAGCCGATCGCGTGGCCAGTTTTGCCACACCGCTGAGCGATGCCCTGGCCGGCTCCGGTTACCTGCTGACCGGCGATGCCGGCGTGGTGCAACTGGATGTGCGGGTCTTCTACAAGGTCACCGAACCCTATGCGTTTGTGTTGCAGGGCGATCACGTGCTGCCGGCGCTGGATCGACTGGTCACTCGCAGCGCTGTGGTGCTGACTGCGGCGCGGGATCTGGACACGATTCTGGTGGCGCGCCCCGAGTTGATCGGCGCCGACAACCAGGCCGCCGAACGCCGCGAACGGCTGCGTGGCGACCTGGTGCGCGGCATCAATCAACGCCTGGCTGACCTGGCGTCCACCGGCCTTGGCCTGGGCATCGAAGTCACCCGGGTCGACGTGCAATCGAGCTTGCCGGGCCCGGCGGTCAATGCCTTCAACGCAGTGCTGACCGCCAGCCAGCAAGCCGACAAGGCGGTGGCCAATGCGCGCACCGACGCCGAAAAACTTACCCAGACCGCCAACCAGGACGCCGACCGCGCCGTGCAAGTGGCTCACGCCCAGGCCAGCGAACGGCTGTCCAACGCCCAGGCGCAAACCGCTACCGTCGCCAGCCTGGCCCAGGTCCAAGACCCCGGCCTGTTGCTGCGCCTATACCGCGAACGCCTGCCGAAGATTCTCGGGCAGGCCGGCTCCGTGACCACGGTTGACCCTAAAGACGATTCCCGCCTGATCATTCAGGGAGCCGAACAATGACCGCCCACGCCGCCCCGATGCTCTCGTCGGCCGAACAACGCAGCGCCGCCCGGCAACTGACCCTGGCGATGCTCGCCCTGGGCCTGCTCAGCCTGGGCCTGGTATGGCGCTGGCTGGCGCCGGACCAGACCGGCGTGAGCCAACTGCTGTTGGGCGTCGCCTCATTGCTGGTGGCCGTGCCCGTGATGCGCTCGGCCTGGTACAGCCTGCGGTATCCAAGTTTGCATGGCATCACCGACCAACTGATCGCCCTGGCCATGCTTGGCGCCTGGGCTACCGGTGACCTGCTGACCGCCGCGCTGCTGCCGATCATCATGATCTTCGGCCATGTGCTGGAAGAGCGCAGCGTCATCGGCTCCCAGGAAGCGATTCATGCCCTGGGCAAGCTGACCCGTAGCCACGCACGGTTGGTGCAGGCGGACGGGACGATCCTGGAAGTGGACAACGGCATCCTGAAGACCGGCGATATCGTCGAAGTGCGCGCCGGTGACCGCGTGCCCGCCGACGGCGTGGTGCTTTCGGGCCAGGCCAGCCTCGACACCGCGCCAATTACCGGTGAATCGGTGCCGCTGGAAGCGAGTGTCGGCGTGCAGGTGTTTGGTGGCGCGATCAACCTCGACGGTTTGCTGCGCCTGGAAGTGACCCGCACTGGCAATGAGTCGACGCTGGGCAAAGTCATCGCCCTGATGCAGAGCGCCGAACGTTCGAAGCCGCCGATCACCCGATTGCTGGAGCGCTACGCCGGCAGCTACATGGTGCTGGTGCTGTTGCTGGCGGCGGTCACCTGGTTTGTCACCAATGACGCCCAGGCGATGCTCGCGGTGCTGGTGGCGGCGTGCCCGTGTGCTTTGGTGTTGTCGGCGCCGGCCACGGCGATTGCGGGCATTGCGGTGGCGGCGCGTCACGGCATTCTGATTCGCAGCTCGGCGTTTCTCGAAGAGCTGGCGGACCTGACGTCGCTGGTGGTCGACAAGACCGGCACCCTGACGTTTGGCACCCTGCGTTTGCAGTCCATCGACACCCGCGAACCGGATCGGCAAGCACTGCTCAACCTGGCGGCCAGCCTCGGCTCGGCCAGCAGCCACCCGGTCAGCCGGGCATTGGCGGGGCTGGCGACTCAAGAGCAGATGCTGGTGTTGTCGGATATTCGCGAGCGCCAGGGCCTCGGTGTGGTCGCGCAGACCGGGCAGGGCGAAGCCGCCCTCGGCCGGCCGGAATTGTTTGAGCAACTGGGCATCACGGCCACGGCGGTCCCCAATCACGATGGCCCGATTGCCGGGCTTGCGTTGAACGGGCAGTTCCTTGCCTGGCTGTTGCTGGCGGACAGCGTGAAACCTGAAGCGCGCCAGGCGATGAAAGAGCTGCGTGAATTGGGCCTGGGTCGCCAACTGCTGCTGACCGGCGACCGCCAGAGCGTGGCCGACAGCCTGGCGTTGGAAGTGGGCATCAGCGACGTCGAAGCCCAGGCGTTGCCGGAGGACAAACTCAATCGCGTGCTGGGGGAAATCGGCAGCGGTTTCCGGCCAATGGTGGTGGGCGACGGGATCAACGATTCGTTGGCGCTCAAGGCGGGTGTGGTCGGTGTGGCGATGGGCGCGGGCGGGGCGGATATCGCGCTGGCGTCGGCGGACGTGGTGCTGATCGGCAGCGACCTGCGGCGCCTGGGCACGTGCGTACGCTTGAGCCGCCAGTGCCGGCACACGCTGCAGGTCAACGTGATCATCGGCCTGGGCTGGACGCTGGCGATCGTGGTGTTCGCCGCATTTGGCTGGCTGGGCGCGGCGGGCGCGATGATTGCGGCGGTGCTGCACAACCTCAGTACGCTGCTGGTGCTGGGGAATGCGGGGCGCTTGCTGCGGTTCCAGGAGCCGTTATTGAAACTCGAGGAATAAATTTTTCAGTCGTGCTGTAACGCCATGGGGGGACCTCACTCTAGTGCTATGTCGAGACTGAACAATCCGTTCAGACCGGCTCCACTACCGATCATGAGGAATACAAAATGAACTTCAAAAACGCCGTTTCCGGTGCCGCCCTTGCTATCGCCGCTGCTGGCATGTTCGCCGGTGTTGCCACCCAGGTACAAGCCGCTGACGCGCCGGTTCATTGCTATGGCGTCAACGCCTGCAAAGGCCAGAACGACTGCAAGACCGCAGAGAACGCCTGCAAAGGCCAGGGTGTTTGCAAAGGTCACGGCTTCCTGTCGATGAGCAAGGCGATGTGCGACCAGAAAGGCGGCAAAGTCGGCGAGTAACCGACAACCGAGTGCAACCGCAGCGGGCCCCCCGCCGCTGCGGACACTTTCCCCAGGAGTGTTTTTATGTCCGCTTCCCTTCCGAGTCTGGGTTACGGCCTGGGTCTACGCAGCGAGTACTACCAGCAGATCCTTGAACAATCGCCGGCCGTGGATTGGTTCGAAGTGATCTCCGAGAATTATCTGGTGCAGGGCGGCAAGGCCTTGTACTACCTGGATGCGATAGCCGAGCGTTATCCCCTGGTGATGCACGGTGTGTCCCTTTCAATCGGCGGGCCCCATGCCCTCGATACCGATTACCTGAAACAACTCAAGCAGCTCTCCGAGCGCATCCGGCCGGCGTGGATTTCCGATCACCTGTGCTGGAGCCGTGGCAACGCGCACCAGTTGCATGACTTGCTGCCGCTGCCCTACACCGAAGAAAGCCTGTACCACGTCGCCGGGCGCGTGCGGCAGGTGCAGGATGTGTTGCAGCGCCCGTTCGTGCTGGAAAACGTCTCCAGCTACGTGCGCTCCAAGGCGGATGAGTTTACCGAATGGGAATTTCTCAACGCCCTGAGCCACCTCACCGGCTGCCAGTTGCTGCTGGACGTGAATAACGTCTACGTCAGCTCGCGCAATCACGGGTTCGACGCCTGGGAATTTATCCGCAACCTGCCGCCCGAAAGCATCCGCCAACTGCACCTGGCCGGGCATATGGATTACGGCGACTACGTGATCGACACCCATGACCATCCGGTATGCGATCCGGTGTGGGCGCTGTATCAGCGGACCCTGGAGCACCTCGGGCCAGTCTCGACCTTGCTCGAACGCGATGACCATTTCCCGCCTTTCCAGGAGCTGCTCGACGAGTTGAACAAGGCCCGCGAACTGGGCGCGAGCGCGCTGGACAGGAGAGCGTTATGCGCCTGATCGATTGGCAATTGGCCTTTGAGCGGCATTTGCTGGCCGAATCTTCCACTGCCAGCAACAGCTTCAGCGCCACCTTGATCGGCGGCCCGACCCTGGATGTCGAGACGGGCCTGGCGATTTACCACAACGCCTATCACGCCCGATTGCAGGAAGTGCTGCGCGATGACTTCAGCGCCGTCTGGTATTGGCTGGGGGACGAGGAGTTTGCAGCGTTGGGTTCGGCCTATATCTGCCGTTATCCCTCGGCCCATTACAGCCTGCGCTGGTTTGGCGAGCGGTTCCCCGGGTTTATCGTTGAGCATTATGGCGAGCAAGGTTTGGCGCCTGCCGAGCTGGCGCGGCTCGAATGGGCATTCACCCTGGCCTTTGATGCACCGCAGGGCGAGCCGTTGACCCTGCAAGACATGGCAACGCTGCCGCCCGAAGACTGGCCCGGGCTGCTGGTGCAGTTCGTGCCCTCGGTGCAGCAGGTGCTGTGTGATTTCAACAGCCTGGGCATCTGGCGTGCGAGCAAGGGCGAGTGGGACTTTCCCGGCAGCGAAGCCCTGCCATTGGCGCAGGTGTGCCTGGTCTGGCGCCATCAGAATGTCTGCCAATACCGCAGCGTTGAACCGGCGCAAGCCTGCGCGCTGACAGGCATGGTCGCCAACGGTTGGAGTTTTTCCGAACTGTGTGCCGAGTTGGCAGTCACTTACCAGGAGGGCGCGCCATTGCAAGCGGTTACCTGGCTGAAACAGTGGGTCCAGGAGGGTTTGCTCCAGCGGCGGGCACCATAGAAAGGCGCTATTGTTTCGATAGCCTGCTAATTTTTCCGTGGATGGTCTACCCTCATTTCAGACGTCTGAAACAAGGGGGGACTACTCATGCTCGCGCAACTTCCACCGGCCTTACAGAATCTCAAGCTACCGCTGCGTCTTCGACTCTGGGACGGCCATGAATTCAACCTGGGCCCGGATCCCAGCGTCACCATTGTGGTCAAGGACCCCATGATGGTTTCAAAGCTCAGCCATCCGACGCTCGATTCACTGGGCGAAGCTTTCGTCGAGGGCAAACTGGAGCTGGAAGGCTCCATTTCCGAAGTGATCAGGGTCGTTGACGAGTTGAGTCATGCCCTGGTTGATGACGACGAGGGGAGTCGTCCGGTGCGCTCGATCCACGACAAGGCCACCGACGCAGCGGCTATTTCCTACCATTACGACCTGTCCAACGAGTTCTACCAGCTGTGGCTGGACCGCGACATGGCCTATTCCTGTGGGTATTTCGAAACCGGCAGCGAATCCCTTGATCAAGCCCAACAAGACAAATTCCGCCACCTGTGCCGCAAATTGCGGCTGCAGCCGGGGGAGTATTTGCTCGACGTGGGCTGCGGTTGGGGCGGGCTGGCGCGGTATGCCGCGCGGGAATTCGGGGTCAAGGTGTTTGGTATCACCCTGAGCAAGGAACAGCTGGCGCTGGCCCAGGAGCGGGTGAAGGCCGAAGGCCTGGAAGACCAGGTAGAGCTGACGCTGCTGGACTACCGCGACTTGCCTCAGGATGGCCGGTTCGACAAGGTGGTGAGCGTGGGGATGTTTGAACACGTCGGCCACGCCAACCTGGCGGAGTACTGCAAGATTCTCTACGGCGCGGTGCGTGAGGGCGGCCTGGTGATGAACCACGGGATTACCGCCAAGCACATTGATGGCCGGCCCGTGGGCCGTGGCGCGGGGGATTTTATCGAGCGTTATGTGTTCCCCAACGGCGAGTTGCCGCATCTGTCGATGATGACCGCCGAGATCAGCGACGTGGGCCTGGAAGTCGTCGATGTCGAAAGCCTGCGCCTGCATTACGCGCGCACGCTGGATCACTGGAGCGAGCGCCTCGAAGACAACTTGGAAGCGGCAGGCAAGATGGTGCCGGAACAAGCCTTGCGCATTTGGCGCCTGTACCTGGCCGGCTGTGCGTATGCGTTTGCCCGGGGCTGGATCAACCTGCATCAGATTCTGGCGGTGAAACCCCATGCCGATGGTAGCCATGAGCTGCCGTGGACGCGGGATGACCTGTACCAGTAAGCAATGGTACCGGTGATCTGAATGTGGGAGCGGGCTTGCTCGCGAAGGCGTTGTATCAGAAACACATTCAGTGAGTGACACTCCGCTTTCGCGAGCAAGCCCGCTCCCACATTGGGTTCGGTGCAAGCCTTACAAAATTGGAGAAATCAGCCGCGCGATCCGCATGCCCAATTGTTGCAGGCGGTGGGTCTGGCGGTTTTCTTCCTGGCTGATTTCATGGGCCAGGGCGAAGTCTTCCAGCAGCATGTGCTCCACCTGGCTGGCGAAAGTGTCATCTACCGTCAGCAACATCACTTCGAAATTCAGCCGGAACGAGCGGTTATCCAGGTTCGCACTGCCGATGGCGCTGATTTCACGGTCGACCAACACCACTTTCTGATGCAGGAACCCTGGCGTATAGCGAAATACCCGCACCCCGGCGCGCACGGCTTCGATCGCATACAGGCTGGAAGCGGCGTAGACGATGCGGTGATCCGGCCGTGACGGCAGCAGCAGGCGCACGTCGACACCGCGCAATACCGCCAACCTCAAAGCCGCAAACACCGCCTCATCGGGAATGAAATACGGGCTGGTGATCCACACCCGCTCGGTCGCCGCATGAATGGCCTCGACGAAAAACAGCGAGCAGGTTTCGTAGGGATCCGCCGGGCCGCTGGCCAGCAACTGGCAGAGCACGCCGTCGTCCGGGTAGGTATCCGGCAGCAGCAGCGGCGGCAGCTCACGCGAGGCCCAGAACCAGTCTTCGGCAAAGGATTCCTGCAAGCACGCCACCACCGGGCCGCTGACTTGCACATGGGTGTCACGCCATGGCGCCAGCGGCGGCTTTTTGCCCAGGTACTCATCGCCGACGTTATGCCCACCGACGAACCCGGTAATGCCATCCACCACCACGATCTTGCGGTGGTTGCGGAAGTTGACCTGGAAGCGGTTGAGCCAGCCGCTGCGCGTGGCGAAGGCCTTGACCTGCACCCCGGCGTCTCGCAGCGACTGCACATAACGATGGGGCAGGGCATGGCTGCCGATACGGTCATACAGCACGAAAATGGCTACGCCTTCGGCGGCTTTTTCCTTGAGCAAGGTGTGCAGTTGGCGGCCGAGTTCGTCGTCATGAATGATGAAGAACTGGAACAGCACAGCGGTCTTTGCCGAGCGAATCGCCTCGAAAATCGCGCTGAACGTAGCCTCGCCATTGATCAGCAAACGCACCTGATTATTCGCCAGGCAAGGCATGCGTCCCAGCTTGGGCATGGCCCGCAGCGAAGCGTAGGCCTGGGAGTTGCGCGCGGCCAGCGCCTCTTCAACCCATGGGCGCCAGTTCAGCTCGGTGATCGCCTTGTGCATTTCCTGGTTGGCCTGGCGCCGCGCCTGAATGTAGGCGTCGAAAGTGCTCCGGCCAAAGATCAGGTAGGGAATCAGCGTCAGGTAGGGGATGAACATCAGCGACAATGCCCAGGCAATCGAGCCTTGGGCGGTCCTGACGGTCAGCACCGCATGGATGGCGGCGAGGGTGCCCAGAAAATGCAGGGTGGCAATGAAATAGGCGAGCAGGTGCGGGCCAAAGAAATCCATGGACAACGGTACTCCTGACGAACAAGTGCCTAACAGACCATGTTCGGCCACGAATGTCGCTATTTTATTTGCTGTGCAACACTGGCGCTTTTGCGGCGTCTAACGCCGACAATTGCCCAGGAGTTACCCGATGAATGCTCGTCTGCTTGGTTTGGCCATGGTTGTTGGTTTGACGCTGCCTGTGGCGGCGCAAGCGCAGATGTTGGCGCCGGGCTTGTGGGAGTTGACCACCAGCAACATGAAGGTCGATAACCAGGACCTGCCGGACTTGTCGCTGATCCTCGGTCAGCTCAAGCAACAGATGACCCCGGAACAACGCGCGATGCTTGAGAAGCAAGGCATCACCATGGCCGGCAAAGGCGTACAGGTGTGCCTGACCCCGGCCCAGGTGGCGTCCGATTCCATCCCGCTGACCGACCCGCAATCGGGTTGCAAGCAGGAAGTGACGGACAAGACCGGCAACCAATGGAAATTCCGTTTCAGCTGCCCGAAAGCCCAGGGCACTGGCGTGGCGACGTTCCAGAGCCAGCAGGAATTCACCACTACGGTTAACGGTACCTTCAACGCCACCGGCGTACAGCAGAAGGGCAGCCTGGACACCCACGCGCAGTGGTTGGGCAGCAACTGCGGCACGGTCAAACCCCGCGCTTAACCTAAGACATACCCCGATCAAAATGTGGGAGCGGGCTTGCTCGCGAATGCGGTGAATCAGTCACAGGTGTATTGGCTGACCCACCGCATTCGCGAGCAAGCCCGCTCCCACATTTGATTGGATTGCCAGGTACAGAGTCTCTTCAACGCTGGAAATGCAGCGGCAACCCCTGGCAACTGTCGTGCACGCGCCCGTCGTGCCAGGCCAGGTGGCCGGACACAAGCGTGGTGCTGACGCTGTGCCGGAAGCTGCGCCCGGCAAAGGGCGTCCAGCCGCACCGGGCCAGGATCGGCTGGCTGCTGACGGGTTTGCCGTGAGGCTCGGGTTGGATCAGCACCAGGTCGGCCCAATAGCCTTCGCGCAGGTAGCCACGGTCGGGGATCGCAAACAGGTCCGCGACCCGATGGCTGGTTTTCGCCACCAGCGTGGTCAGCGGCAGCAGGCCGTCGGCGACCAATTCCAGCAGCGCCGGCAGGGCGTGTTGCACCAGCGGCAAGCCTGACGGCGCTTCGCGGTACGGCAGCTGTTTTTGCGCCCAGGTGTGCGGCGCATGGTCACTGCCAATTACATCCAGACGATCACTCAACAATGCCAGGCGCAGGGCGTTGCGGTCGGCGCGTGTCTTGATCGCCGGGTTGCATTTGATCTGGTGGCCGAGGCGGGCGTAGTCGCGGTCATCGAACAAGAGGTGATGCAGGCAGACCTCCGCCGTGATGCGTTTTTGCGCCAGGGGTTTATCTTCGAACAGCACCAATTCCCGGGCGCTGGTGATGTGCAACACATGCAGGCGCGTGCCGTGCCGCTTGGCCAGTTCCACCGCCAGGGACGAGGAGCGATAGCAGGCCTCGGCATCGCGGATCAGCGGGTGCGCCACGGCAGGAATGTGCTCACCGAAACGCTCGCGCATCCTTTGCTCGCGGGCCAGGATGCTGGGGGTGTGCTCGCAGTGGGCCAGGAGAATGGTCGGCACCTCGGCGAACAGACGCTCGAGGATCTTCGGATCATCCACCAGCATATTGCCGGTAGACGCACCCATGAACACTTTGACCCCGGCGACTTCCCGCGGGTCCAGCGCGGCGACGGTGTCGAGGTTGTCGTTGCTCACTCCGAAGTGAAAGCCATAGTTGGCCACCGAATGCAGCGCCGCGCGGCGCTTCTTGTCGGCCAGGGCATCCAGGTTCAGGGTCGCCGGGTTGGTGTTGGGCATGTCCATGAAACTGGTGATTCCACCCGCCACCGCCGCGCGGGACTCGCTGTAGAAGCTGCCTTTGTCCGGCGCGCCGGGCTCTCGGAAGTGCACCTGGTCGTCGATCATTCCCGGAAGCAGCCACTGGCCTTGGGCGTCGATTTCCACGGTGGCGTTGGCGTTGTCGATGCTGCCGGCGATCTTCTCGATACGGCCATTGGCGACCAGCAGGTCAGCCTCGAATTCCTCGCCTTCGTTCACCAGGCGGGCGTTGCGGATCAGCAGGCGGCTCATGGTCAGAACTCGTTTTGCAGGGCTTTGTAACCCAGCACCAGGTCGACGTTGGTGCGCGCCACGTCTTCGGAAAACTCCGAAGCGCTGACACTCACCGGCGGGAACTGGGACAGGTCGGTGTTGGGGCCGATGCGGGTGGTGGAGGGCACGTAGAACGCGTCGGGCAAATCGCGGCCGTCGACTACAGAGTTGTGCCGCACCACGCAGCCATCGCCGACGACGCAATTGAACAGCACGCTGTTGAAGCCGATGAACACCCGGTCACCAACGGTGCAGGGCCCGTGGACGATGGAGCGGTGGGCGATGGAGGTGAACTCGCCGATGGTTACGGCGGCGCCGGATTTGGAGTGGATCACCACGCCGTCCTGGATATTCGAATTGGCACCGATGGTGATCGGGTCCATGTCACCGTTGGCGTCGACTTCGTCGGCGCGGATCACCGCGTAAGGGCCGACAAATACGTTTTCGCCGATGACCACCTTGCCGCAGATGATTGCGGTTTTGTCGACGTAGGCCGATTCGGCAATCACGGGCAGATCGCCGGAAGGGTTCTTGCGGATCATGGGTCAGGCTCCTTGAGGGGCGCGGTGATGATGTTGACGTGATGGCCGTCGATGGCGTTGTAGAAGCAGGTGGGCCGGCCGGTGTGGCAGGCCGGGCCTTGCTGGTCGACGATCAGCAATACCGCGTCGCCGTCGCAATCCAGGCGGGCCTCCACCAGCAGTTGCCAGTGGCCGGAGGTTTCGCCCTTGCGCCACAGTTGCTGGCGCGAACGGGACCAGTAGCAGACGTGCCCGGTGGCCAGGGTTTCGTCGAGGGCCTGGCGGTTCATCCAGGCCAGCATCAACACTTCGCCGCTGCCGTGTTGCTGGGCGATGGCGGCGATCAGGCCATCGCTGTTCCACGGCAGGGCGTCGAGCACGCTATCGAGTGGAAAGCGGCTGCCGATGGCAGCCTCTTCCAGGTCAAGCATGCTCAGGCTCATGGCTTGCTCAGGGCCGCGCACAGGGTGTTGAGGTTGTATTCGAACAGGCCGGTGAAGGTGCTGGCCGGACCTTCTGCAGCCAGGGCGTCCGAGTACAGCGTGCCGCCGATCTGCGCGCCGCTTTCGTCAGCGATCTGCTGGAGCAGACGCGAGTCCTTGATGTTTTCCATGAACACGGCCTTGACCTTGTCCTTGCGGATCTGGGTGATCAGCGTGGCGACTTCGGCGGCCGACGGTTCACGTTCGGTGGACAGGCCTTGAGGCGACAGGAACTCGATACCGTAGGCCTGGCCCAGGTAGCCGAAGGCGTCATGAGAGGTGACGATGCGACGGTTACCCGGTGGCAGCGCGCCAAACTTGGCCTTGGCTTCAGCCAGCAGGCGGTAGATTTCTTTCAGGTACACCTGGCTGTTGTGCTCGTAGTCGGCCTTGTTGGCCGGGTCGGCAGCGATCAGCGCCTTGGTGATGTTGTTCACGTAGATAACGGTGTTGGCCAGGTTGTGCCAGGCGTGCGGGTCGGGGATGGTTTCGCCGTCCTCTTCCATGGTGTGGGAGAGCACGCCTTTGCTCGCAGTGACCACAGTGGCCTTGGTCTCGGTGCTGGTGACCAGGCGATCCAGCCACGGCTCGAAGCCCAGGCCGTTCTTGATGATCACCTTGGCCTTGAGCAGGGCCTTGGCATCGTCCGGTGTTGGTTCGTAGGTGTGGGCGTCGGCGTCGGGGCCGACCATGTTGCTGATCTGGATATGATCGCCACCGACCTGGTGGGTCATGTCGTCAAGAATACTGAAGCTGGTAACCACCTGAAGCTTGTCGGCAGCCTGGGCCGTCGCGAACGACAGCGGCAGCAACACACTGAACAGCACGAGTAGAGCGCGCATCGGGAAACACCTCATTGGGATGTAAGCAAAGGCGGGCGGCGCAGCAAGCCGTGCACCGGACCGAAGACCACGGACAGCAGGTACCAGCCGCCAGCCACCAGCACAATTGCCGGGCCGCTGGGCAGCGAGTAGTAGAACGACAGCAACAAGCCAAGCCATACCGACAGGCATCCCAGCACCGCTGATATGGCGATCAACACTGGCAGGCGCCGGCTCCAGAAACGTGAAGCAATCGCCGGCAACATCATCAGGCCGACCACCATCAACGCGCCGATGGCCTGGAAACCGATCACCAGGTTCAGCACCACCAGCGTCAGGAACAGGCCGTGGGCCAGCGGGCCGAGGCGGCTGACGGTTTGCAGGAACAGCGGGTCGAGGGTGTCCAGCAGCAGCGGTTTGTAGATCACCACCATGGCGATCAGGCTGAAGCCCGAGACCCAGAGCATGCCGGTGAGGGTCGGGCCGTCTACCGCCAGGGCCGAGCCGAACAGCAGGTGCAGCAGGTCCAGGCGTTTGCCGGCGAGGCCGAGGATCAGCACGCCGCTGGCCAGGGAGATCGGGTAGATGGCGGCGAGGCTCGCGTCTTCCTTCAGCCCGGTACGACGGGTAATCCAGGCGGCGAGGCCGGCCATGCTCAGGCCGGCGCCCAGGCCGCCGATGGTCAGCGCGGGCAGGCTCAGGCCGGCAAACCAAAAGCCCAGGGCGGCGCCGGGCAGGATGCCGTGGGACACCGCGTCACCGATCAGGCTCATGCGGCGCAGGATCAGGAACACCCCAAGCGGCGCCGTGCTGCATGCCAATACCAGACCGCCGACGAGCGCGCGGCGCATGAAAACGAAATCGAGAAACGGCATCCACAGGTGGGCGGCGAAGTGCATCAGGCCACCTGCATTTGCGGCTGCGGGCGGATCAGTTCTTTGCTGGAGCCGAACACGCAGCCACTGCTTTTGATCTGCACCACTTGCTGGGTGTGTTGGCGTACGGAGCCGAGGTCATGGCACACCACGACCACCGTGCGGCCTGCGTCGTGCCAGGCGTGGATGTGTTTCCAGCACAGCGCCTGGCCGTCTTCGTCGAGGGCGGCGTGGGGTTCGTCCAGCAGCAATATCGGCGACTCAGCCAGGCTCATGCGGGCGAGCAGGGCGCGTTGCAGTTCGCCGCCCGACAAGGCCATCAACGGCCGATGCTCCAGGCCACTGAGGCACCAGTCTTCGAGCACGGCGCTCAGGCGTTCGGTACGTTGTTGCGGGGTTTGCTTGCTGCCCCAAAAACCGGCGGCCACCAACTCTTCGAGGCTGATAGGAAACTGGCGATCGAGGTTCTGTTGCTGGGGCAAAAACGACAGGCCGCCACGGCGTGGAACATCGATCGTCACCTTCCCCGCCAGTGGCTTCTGCAATCCGGCGATAACTTTCAACAGGCTGCTTTTGCCGGTGCCGTTGGCGCCGATGATGCCGGTAAGGCTGCCTTTTTCCAGGGTGAAATCCACGGCGGGGGTCAGTGGTTGGCCGGGGGCGCCCCAGCGCAAAGCGGTGCAGGTGATCATTCGGAAGGTCTCGTCCAGCGGCTTTCGGCCACGGCATCGTGCGCGTGAAGGCTTTCGGCGTGGATCACTTTCAAGTGGAAGGCATTGACCGCATCCGAGCGTTTCAAGGCGAGGTTCAGGCGGCGGGCGGCGTCTTCGCAGAACATCAGGTTCTGCCCGTTGGCCAGGGCGAAGGCTTGTTCGTCTGCACGCTTTACGGCGGTTTGCACGGCAGTGCCGAGGGCGGCTTCGGTTTCGTCGATCAACTGGGTCAGCGGCAGTGTTGGCTGATCGCCTTGAAGCCGGACCTGCAACAGCGCGCTGCTGCGCTGGCTGTGGGGCGTGGCGACGATGCCGTTTGCGCTGCCGAGCCAGGTCAGTACGTCTTCGTGCTGCAGCGGTGTGCCGGCAAAGTCCTCGATAAATTGCTGCTGAATCAATTGCCTGGCGAGGGCAGCGGAGCAAGGGCAGGTTGAAGAGTAAGTAACGTCAATTTTTAGTTCCACGTGGAACATCTGGTTTTCCAGGCGCGCCTCGATGCTTACCGGGTAGCTTTTCCAGCCGGCCAACGGGCTGACCAGCGCCGGGCGTTTCAGCAGCAGACCTGCATGAATCCGCAGGTAGGCATTTGTGGATAAACCTTCATGACTGTCGAGAAAACGTTGCAATACACTGCGCAGCAGTGCTGGCGTAAGCGGCTGCTGTTCAAGCATTTCCAGCGCCAGGTAAAGCCGTGACATATGAATGCCACGGGCCTCGCCGTCGTCCAGGCTGACGCCGGCATCAGCCGTGGCGCTAAGGCTTTGGCCGTCGATCAGAATGGGCAGGGCAATGCCGCACATGCCCACCCAATCGAGCGGCGAGGCTTGGCGTGAAGCCTGCGCGGCGATATCGGGCAGAGTCAGCGCGTTCATGAGCAGGTCCATCGTTGGAAATAAAAAGACATGTTATATTATTACAATTGAAACGACGAAAGTTTTTCTGTTCTGTCTTTTATTCAGTCATGTCGAGTACGGAAGCTCCTTTATTTGCGGTGTAAGTCATGCACAGACGTCAACTTCTCAACCTGCTGCTGGCCAGTGCGGTGTTCACCTTGCCCTTGGGCGTGTCTGCCGCGCAGATCCGCAATGCACGGCTGTGGCGGTCGGATAACAAGCTGCGGCTGGTGCTGGACCTCAGCGGCCCGGTGCAATACAAGACCTTCACCCTGACCGCGCCGGAGCGGTTGATCATCGATTTGAGCGGCGCGAAGCTGACCGGTGATTTCAGCCAACTGGCCCTGACCAACAGCGGCATTACCTCGATTCGCTCGGGGCATTTCGGGCAGGGCGATACGCGGATCGTGCTGGATTTGAAGGCGCCGATGCAGCTCAACAGCTTTCTCCTGCCGCCGCAGGATGGCCAGGGCCACCGCCTCGTGCTGGACCTGACAAGCGCCACTCATGCGCCTATGCAAATCGCTGCGGCACCGGCCGCGTTGGCTGCACCCGTGCCGGCGCCGGTGGACAGGGCTCATCCGAAACGCGACATCATCGTGGTGGTCGACCCTGGGCACGGCGGCAAGGATCCCGGCGCGATTGGCTCAAAGGGCCAGCGCGAAAAAGACGTGGTGCTGTCCATCGCCCAATTGCTGGCCAAGCGTCTGAAGCGCGAGAAGGGCTTCGATGTGAAGCTGGTGCGCAACGACGACTTCTTCGTGCCGCTGCGTAAACGTGTGGACATCGCCCGTCAGCACAAAGCCGACATGTTTATCTCGGTACACGCCGATGCCGCGCCACGGCTTACGGCGTCCGGCGCCTCTGTCTATGCGCTGTCTGAAGGCGGCGCCACCTCCGCCACTGCACGGTTCATGGCGCAGCGGGAAAACGGCGCCGACCTCTTGGGCGCCACCACCTTGCTCAATCTCAAGGACAAGGACCCGATGCTGGCCGGGGTGATTCTCGACATGTCGATGAACGCCACCATCGCCTCCAGCCTGCAACTGGGCAGCTCGGTACTGGGCAGCCTGCAAAGCATCACCACGCTGCATCAAAAACGCGTGGAACAGGCCGGCTTTGCGGTGCTCAAGTCGCCGGACGTGCCGTCGATCCTGGTGGAAACCGGGTTTATCTCCAACACCCAGGACGCCCAGCGACTGGTCACCGCACGCCATCAACAGGCGGTGGCAGACGGTTTATTTGAAGGGTTGAAGAACTACTTCCAGAAGAACCCGCCGATGAACAGCTACATGGCCTGGGTTCAGGAACAGAAAACCGGCCAGGTCTAACAGCCGGTGATTCGACTACAGGTGAACTTGGCGCTGGCACCACCGGAACTGGAAAACCGGTTGAGGGTGGTCCAGCCCACTCGCCGCGTGTAGCCCACCCACGCCTCACCATCGGAAGCCAACCCGGTAAAGAACGTCAGTTGCCCGTAGCGGCTGCTGGTTTGTGCCCAATAGCGTTTTCCGATCACTTCAAAGCCCCGCAAATACGTAGTGCTGCCTGCCGTCGCGACGCTGTAGGCATTGCCCTGGGCGTCGACGCACGCCAGCAGGTTGGCGCTGCGGGTGCAGTTGGCCAGCAGGCTGGGCACCTGGGCGTTGGCCAGGCTCGCCAGCATCAGCAACACAGCACACAGCAGGTATTTCATAGAGGCTCTCGGGGCGTTATTCGGCTGCCAGCATTGCGCCCTTCGTCGTCACGAGCAAGGGGGATTGGCTTATTTGCATTGTTATACTATAACATTAAAAAACAGCCTGACCCGTGAACCACCTCCGATGACCGAACAAGACCTTCTCGCCCAACCCTGCGCCGACTACATGAATGAAGCCCAGCAAGGTTTCTTCCGCGAGCTGCTGCTGGCCCAGCGCAACGAGCTGCAAGCGCGTATTGACGCTGAATTCATGGTGCTGCGCGAACAGGAGCCCAACAGCGATCCCGCCGATGTCGGCAGCGCCGAAGAACAGCGCCAATGGCAACTGCGCCTGCTGGAGCGCGAAAAAAAGCTGTTGGACAAGATCGACGAAGCCCTGGAACGCCTGGCCCGCGGTGAATACGGCTGGTGCCGTGAAACCTGCGAACCCATCGGCCTCAAGCGCCTGCTGCTGCGCCCCACGGCCACCCTGTGTATCGAAGCCAAAGAACGTGAAGAGCTGCGCGAACGCCATCAACGGGCGATTTGACCGGCCAACCCTGATGAGGAATACCTGATGCCCAATCGTCTCCCCGTTACTGTGCTGTCCGGATTCCTCGGCGCCGGCAAAAGCACGCTGCTCAACTACGTCCTGCGCAACCGCGAAAACCTGCGGGTGGCGGTGATCGTCAACGACATGAGCGAAATCAACATCGATGGCAGTGAGGTCCAGCGCGACGTCACCCTCAATCGCTCCGAAGAAAAGCTGGTGGAGATGAGCAACGGCTGCATCTGCTGCACCCTGCGCGAAGACTTGCTGGAAGAAGTCGGAAAGCTCGCCAAGGAAGGTCGGTTCGATTACCTGTTGATCGAGTCCACTGGGATCTCCGAGCCGTTGCCGGTGGCGGAAACCTTCACCTTTCGCGATGAAGAAGGCCAGAGCCTGGCGGACATTGCCCGGCTCGACACCATGGTCACCGTGGTCGACGGCATGAACTTCCTGCTCGACTACCAGGCTGCCGAAAGCCTGGCGTCCCGGGGCGAAACCCTCGGTGAAGAGGACGAGCGCTCGATCACCGACCTGCTGATCGAGCAGATCGAATTTGCGGATGTGATCCTCATCAGCAAGATCGACCTGATCAGCAGCAGTGAGCGCGAGGAGTTGATGGCGATCCTGGAGCGCTTGAACTCCCAGGCTGAAATCATCCCGATGGTCATGGGCGAAGTGCCGTTGGCGAAGATCCTCAACACCGGCCGTTTCGACTTCGAGCGTGCTTCCCAGGCGCCGGGCTGGTTGCAGGAACTGCGTGGCGAACACCTGCCGGAAACCGAAGAGTACGGCATCGCCTCCACCGCCTATCGCGCCCGCCGCCCGTTCCACCCGCAGCGGTTTTTCGACTTTATCGACCGGCCTTGGGTGAATGGAAAACTGCTGCGCTCCAAGGGCTTTTTCTGGCTGGCCAGCAAACACCAGGACGCCGGTAGCTGGTCCCAGGCTGGCGGCCTGATGCGCCATGGGTTTGCCGGGCGCTGGTGGCGTTTCGTGCCGAAAACCCAGTGGCCCCAGGACGAGGAAGGCATCGCCGCAATCATGAAAAACTGGCAACTGAGCACCGGCGATTGCCGGCAGGAGCTGGTGTTTATCGGCCAGAACATCGACTTCGCCCAGATGACCGCCGAGCTGGACGCTTGTTTGCTGACCGACGATGAAATGGCCACGGGTGTCGAAGGCTGGCGCTTGTTGGCCGATCCCTTTGGCCCTTGGTTCGAAGAGGCTGCCTGATGCTGGCACCGACCCTGAAACTGCGCCCGGTGGTACGCCAGACCCACGGCGAAACCCCGGCCGTGCTCACTGATATCCTTGAGGACGGCGTGAACCTGGCGGTGTGGCAGCGTCAGTTGCCCCTGCACATCGCCGAGTTCGGCGCGTTACTGGTGGCACTCAATGAGCCATTGGCCGAGTCGCTGGTGGTTGAACTGAACAGCGAAGACGCCGAGCCAAACCTGCAGGACTTGGCATCAGGTTGCCGTGATCTTGAAGGCTACGAAGGCTTTATCGCCGATGTGTCGTGGCTGGTCAGCGCCTTTGCCTGTTTGCTCGGAGCCAAGCGTATCGGCGTGCGTTTGCGGCTATTGGACAAGGCCATGTGCCCGCGTTTTCATGTGGATCATGTGCCGGTGCGGCTGATCACCACCTACGCCGGCATCGGCAGCCAGTGGTTGCGCGAGGGGGTTTTGGAGCGGCGACACCTGAGCCAGGCGAGTGCTGAGCCAGAAGAACGCATTGAGCAAATCCACTGCGGCGAAGTGGCCTTGCTCAAGGGCGAAAAATGGCACGGCAACGAAGGCTTTGGCCTGATCCACCGCTCGCCGCCGCTGCAAGCGGATCAACGACGGTTGATTCTGACGCTGGATTGGTTGGCGTAACCGGGTAGGATCGAACCTCTCTACACGGTCTGAATGATGTCCACCATGCTGCAGAACATTCCCACCCACGTGATTGCCGGGCCCCTGGGCGCCGGCAAGACCAGCCTGATCAAGCACCTGCTGGCCCAGCGCCCGGCCAACGAGCGTTGGGCGGTGTTGATCAATGAGTTCGGGCAGATTGGCCTGGATGCCGCGTTGCTCACCCGTGATGACGACGGGATTGCCCTCGGGGAAGTGGCGGGTGGCTGCCTGTGTTGCGTCAACGGGGCGCCGTTCCAGGTAGGGCTGGGGCGTTTGTTGCGTAAGGCCAGGCCCGACCGGCTGTTTATCGAGCCGTCCGGGCTTGGGCACCCGGCTCAATTGCTCAAGCAGCTGCGGGAAGCACCCTGGCAGCAGGTACTGGCGGTGCAGCCGTGCGTGCTGGTACTGGATGCCCAGGCGTTGGCGGCGGGCAAACCTTTACCCAATGCCCAACGGGAGGCATTAGCCAGCGCCGGGCTGTTGGTATTGAACAAGAATGAAGCCTTAAGTGATGCGCAGCGCCTGTTGATTCAAGGGCAACTGCCCGGCCGGCCGATCTATTGGACGCAGCAGGCGCAACTGCCCTTGGCCCGGTTACCGGGTGTGAATGCTCAAGCGGCAGCGGCTGTGGATAAATTCGAGTTGCCCAAAGGCCTGGGGCAAATGCCGGCCATCTGGACGGATCCGGCATCGCCGATCTGCCTCAGCCAGGGCCAGGAGGATGGCTGGAGCATTGGCTGGCGCTGGCATCCGAGTCAGCGATTCGACGCGCGGCGCATTCAGCAATGGCTGCAGTCGTTGGACTGGCGACGGGCAAAACTGGTTATCCACAGCCTGGATGGCTGGGCATCGGCCAACGCTGTGGATAACACAGCATTGGCCTGGCAGCCCAGCGAATGGCGGCGGGATTCGCGTATCGAATTGATCTTCAGTGAAATGCAGGACGTTGCGCAGTTACAGGGTGGGTTAACCGCTTGCCGTCAGTGACGGGTCTTGCTGTTGCCATGCTCCTGGCGCCACTGGCTTAGCTCAATGATCTCGGCGCTGGGCAATGGCGTCTTGATCTCGAACGGGTAGGGCGCCAACTCGATTTGTGCACTGTGGGCGCCGAATTGGGTGATGGTCCCCGGGTGCCGCGTTTCGCCGGTCACGGTGAATTCGAAGTTGTAGATCCGTGCCAGGCGCCGCCGCCCGCTGGCATCTTTCACAAAACCGATGCGCTTCAACGCCACGGCGCCATCGAGCAGCTCGATGTCGAGCTTGGCGCAGTGCTGCTTGACCCGTTCCAGCGCCCGCTCGCGCAGGCCGTGGTTGTGCCACAGCCAGGCGGCACCGGTCGCCAGCAGCATCAGCACGAAGATATTTCCGAGGGTCAGCATTCGATGAACTCCAACAAAGTAGGGCCAGCTTAACTGCGTCTCCGGTCTGTCGTACAGGCCGCGTTTAGTCGCATACTGCGCAGCCAGAATATCAACGGCTTTACGGAAATCCCCTGCATGAAACGTACGCCCCATCTGCTTGCGATCCAGTCTCATGTGGTCTTCGGCCACGCCGGAAACAGCGCCGCCGTGTTCCCCATGCAACGGGTCGGGGTGAACGTGTGGCCGCTCAATACGGTGCAGTTCTCCAACCACACTCAGTATGGTCAGTGGGCGGGAGAAGTGTTGGCGCCGCAGCAAATTCCTGCGCTGGTGGAAGGCATCGCGGCGATTGGCGAGCTGGGCAACTGTGATGCAGTGCTGTCGGGCTACCTGGGCAGTGCGGCCCAGGGCCGGGCGATCCTCACCGGCGTAGCGCGGATCAAGGCGAT
The DNA here is from genome assembly GCF_013385495.1 of Pseudomonas sp. F8002. Classification (NCBI taxonomy): domain Bacteria; kingdom Pseudomonadati; phylum Pseudomonadota; class Gammaproteobacteria; order Pseudomonadales; family Pseudomonadaceae; genus Pseudomonas; species Pseudomonas sp. F8002. The sequence goes on from NZ_JACAPW010000041.1 coordinate 186,471, forward strand.
CAACCCCAAGGCTCTTTACCTGTGTGACCCGGTGATGGGGCATCCGGAAAAAGGCTGCATCGTGCCCCAGGAGGTCAGCGACTTCCTGCTGGAGGAAGCGGCGGCGATGGCCGACTTTCTGTGCCCCAACCAGCTGGAGCTGGACAGCTTTGCCGGGCGCAAGCCGCAGTCGCTGTTCGATTGCCTGGGGATGGCCCGTGCATTACTGGCCCGCGGGCCGAAAGCGGTGTTGGTCAAGCACCTGGATTATCCCGGCAAGCTGCCGGACGGCTTCGAAATGCTGTTGGTGACGGCTGAAGGCAGCTGGCACCTGCGTCGGCCACTGCTGGCATTCCCGCGTCAGCCGGTGGGCGTGGGCGACCTGACGTCGGGCCTGTTCCTGGCGCGGGTGTTGTTGGGCGATAGCCTGGTGGCGGCCTTTGAGTTCACTGCTGCGGCGGTGCATGAAGTACTGCTGGAAACCCAGGCGTGCGCCAGCTATGAGCTGGAACTGGTGCGCGCCCAGGACCGGATTGCCCATCCGCGAGTTCGCTTCGAGGCAACCCCGATAGGGCTTTAAGGCCCGTCTGCCTTGATTTCCTGATAGCGCTTTTCCAGCTCCTGGCGAATCTGCCGGCGCTGTTGAGCCTGCACAAACCGGCGCTTGTCTTCGCTGTTCTGCGGTTGCAGCGGCGGCACGGCGGCCGGTTTGCGCTGGTCATCCACCGCGACCATCGTGAAGAAGCAGCTATTGGTGTGGCGTACCGAACGCTCACGGATGTTCTCGGTGACCACCTTGATCCCCACTTCCATCGACGTGTTGCCGGTGTAGTTGACCGAGGCCAGGAAGGTCACCAGCTCGCCGACATGGATCGGCTCGCGAAAAATCACCTGGTCCACCGACAACGTCACCACATAGCGCCCGGCATAACGGCTGGCGCAGGCGTAGGCCACTTCGTCGAGGTACTTGAGCAGCGTGCCGCCGTGCACATTGCCAGAGAAGTTGGCCATGTCAGGGGTCATCAATACTGTCATCGACAGCTGGGCGTTTCCGGGTTCCATAGCACACTCACGGGTTGTAGGCATTGGGTGGGGAGGCACCTCTGCGGGTGCTGAGATCTTTGCAGAGCCATTCATAACGGGACGCTGGGCCCCGGCTTGCCGTCACGCCCGGGGCGATCTGTTTCCATATATTGCACCGGCTTTCTGCCGCAAGTCGCGGTGTTACCCTTCAAAAGCCCGTCTCAAAGGCAATTCTTACGATCAAGGCAGACTTTTCTTTCCGTTCATTGCGACCTTTCGGGGTGCATGCGTGGAAATGGGAAAAGCGCCAGTACCCCTCAAGGAGCCCCTCGCCATGCACGCCATCAGCTTTATCCAGGACCTGGCCGTGATCATGCTGGTGGCCGGGGTGGTGACGATCCTGTTCCATCGGCTCAAGCAGCCGGTGGTGTTGGGGTATATCGTCGCCGGCTTCATCATCGGCCCGCACACCCCACCGTTTGGCCTGATCCACGACGAAGACACGATCAAGACCCTGGCCGAGCTTGGGGTGATCTTCCTGATGTTCTGCCTGGGCCTTGAGTTCAGCCTGCGCAAGCTGTTCAAGGTTGGCGCCACCGCATTTATCGCGGCGTTCCTCGAAATCATCCTGATGATCTGGATCGGCTACGAAATCGGCCGCTGGTTCGACTGGAACACCATGGACTCGCTGTTCCTGGGCGCGATCCTGGCGATTTCCTCGACCACCATCATCGTCAAGGCGCTCAATGACCTGAAGATGAAAAACCAGCGCTTTGCCCAGCTGATTTTCGGGGTGCTGATCGTCGAAGACATCCTCGGCATCGGCATCATCGCCTTGCTGTCGAGCATTGCCGTCAGCGGCACGGTCAGCTCCGGCGAGGTGTTCTCCACCGTCGGCAAGCTCTCGCTGTTCATGATTGTCGCGCTGGTGATCGGGATTTTGCTGGTGCCACGCCTGCTGGAGTACGTGGCCAAATTCGAAAGCAACGAGATGCTGCTGATCACCGTGCTGGGTCTGTGTTTCGGTTTCTGTCTGCTGGTGGTCAAGCTGGAATACAGCATGGTGCTGGGGGCATTCCTGATCGGCGCGATCATGGCCGAATCCCGGCAATTGCTGAAGATTGAGCGCCTGATCGAACCGGTTCGCGACATGTTCAGCGCGATCTTCTTTGTCGCCATTGGCTTGATGATCGACCCGCAGATCCTCCTGCAATACGCCTGGCCGATTGCGGTGATTACCGTGGCCGTGGTGCTGGGCAAGATGTTGTCCTGTGGGTTGGGGGCGTTTATTGCGGGTAACGATGGCCGCACTTCATTGCGAGTGGGGATGGGGCTGTCACAGATCGGCGAATTTTCATTCATCATCGCCGCGCTGGGGATGACGTTGCAGGTCACCAGCGACTTCCTGTATCCGGTGGCGGTGGCTGTTTCTGCGATTACCACACTGCTCACACCCTATCTGATCCGTGGCGCAGACCCGCTGTCGCTGAAGATTGCCGCAGTGATGCCCAAGCGCATGAGCCGGGTGTTCGGGATGTATGGCGAGTGGCTGCGCAGCATTCAGCCCCAGGGCGAGGGTGCGATGCTGGCGTCGATGATCCGCAAGATCATTCTGCAGGTGGGGGTGAACCTGGCGCTGGTGGTGGCGATCTTCTTTGCTGGCAGCTTTTTCGCGGCGCGTATTGGCAGCTACCTGGAAGGCTGGGTCAGCGATCCGAGCTGGCAGAAGGCATTGATCTGGGGTGGGGCGTTGCTGCTGTCGCTGCCGTTTTTGATTGCGGCGTACCGCAAGCTCAAGGCGCTGTCGATGCTGCTGGCGGAGATGAGCGTGAAGCCGGAAATGGCCGGGCGCCACACTCAGCGCGTGCGCCGGGTGATCGCCGAAGTGATCCCGCTTCTTTCGCTGCTGGTGATTTTCCTGCTATTGGCAGCCTTGTCGGCCAGTATCCTGCCGACCAACAAGTTGCTGGTGCTGATCGCCGTGGTGACGGCCGCGGTGGCCGCCGTGCTCTGGCGCTGGTTCATCCGCGTGCATACGCGGATGCAGGTCGCCTTGCTGGAGACCCTGGATAACCATAAGGATACGCCGGAGCACTGAGTGGGTCGCAGAGGGCTGCTTCGCAGCCCAGCGCGAGCAAGCTCGCTCGCCACAACAAGCGCCCTCGGCACACAGGGGTCTCAGCTTTCCAGCCAGACGTCCCGTGCCCAGTGCCACACCGATTCCCAGGTTTCTTCGGTGACGAGTTCTTCTTCGCCGGACCACAGCACCACGGTGCCGTCTTCCTCGACGCAGTAGTAGTCGTCGCCGTCCTGGCAGATCGGGATCATGCTGCGGTCAACACCGGCATCCCAGGCGTTGGCGGCAACGTCCGGCAGGTAGGTGTGGGACTGTGGGTCGGTGACGGTCACCGGCTCCAGGCTGCCGTAGACCACATCGCTGACGGTCAGCAGAAATTCACGGAAGACGAACGGAATATCGATGAACAGTTGTTCCTCGATTTCCACCAGTTGATCTTCGTCAGGCAGCTCCAGAGGAACCGGTACCGGTTCGTTGGCTTCACGCAATTGTTCGATAACTTCTTCCACGGCCGGGATCCTCTTGCTAGATGGCGCGGTTTATAGGGGCGTTTTATACAGTAGCTCGCTATAAGTGCAACCGTGAAATAGAAAACCCCGGACAAGTCCGGGGTTTTTGTTACTGCGTACTCAAGCGGGCAGGGATCAGCCGTTCTGGCGGATACCGGCGACCAGCCAAGGCTGGTTTTCGCCTTGTGGGCGCTCCATGTTCCAGCTTTCGCTGAACACTTCGCCCTGGTCGAAACGCGAGGTCTTCGACACACCGCTGAAGGTCAGGGTGGCGATGGTCTTGTCGGCGCGGTCATCCACACCTTCAAGCTGCACTTTCAGGTCGTCGATGTAGGTCGACTGGAAGCCGTCGCCCAGGTCGGCACGTTCGCGCTTGAGGAACTCCAGCAGTTGCGGGGTCACGAACTCGGCGATCTTGTCCATTTCGTTGGCGTCCCAGTGTTGCTGCAGGGACTGGAAGTGGCTGCGGGCCGCTTCGACGAAGCGCTCTTCGTTGAACCAGGCGGGTGCGTTGATCACCGGACGAGCGGCAGCAGGAGCAGTCGAACCGCCGAAGATCGAACCCATGGCAGCAGGCTTTTGCTCGAACACTTCACGCTGCATCGGCGCGCCGGCTGGAGCCATGTGCTCCTGTTGTTTGCGGCGACGGGCGGCGATAAAGCGGAAGATCAGGAAGGCGATGACCGCCATGATCAGGATGTCGAAGATCTGCATGCCCTGGAAGCCGCCGCCCATGAACATGGAGGCGAGCAGGCCGCCGGCCGCGATACCGGCCAGAGGGCCCAACCAGCGCGAAGCACCGCCAGCCTTGGCAGCAGCGCCTGCGGCACCGGCAGCGCCAGCGGTCGCAGCTGCGCCGCCCATGCCGCCGCCGGAGGGGGCCATTTGGCTGGTCTGGTGGCTCGGCGCCGAGCCCATGGATTTGCCGCCACCGAAGCGCTTGGCGTTGGCGTCGAGGCTCATCGTCAGGCCGATGCACAACGCCATGGCGATGCTAAGAAAACGTTTCATAAAGGGAATTCCCATTTGTGGATTGCACGCGCGCCATGTTGCACAGGTGTGATGTCAGTGGCTAGCGGCATAGTGTTTCGGGCTTTTGCGTAGGGCCAATACCGAATCGTCTGTAGGACTTAATACAGATATTGGCCCCGCCGCTGCCAAATACAAGGGTGGGGCAACATCCTTCATGTTCTACAGTTGTTTCAGATTGCTTCGAGCTTGGCGTAGCCCATCATCAGCCACTTGCTGCCTTCGGCGAAGTTCACCTGCACCCTGGCCTGGGCACCGGCGCCTTCGAAGTTGAGGATCACGCCTTCGCCGAAGATCGCGTGCTTGACCTGCTGGCCAAGGCTGAACGGCGTCTCGGGGATTTCCGAACCAGCGAACATGCTGCTGGAGTTCTGCTGCTGGCCGCCGCCGAACGGGCGACTGACGCTGTTGGACAGGCGCACTTCCTGAATCAGCCCTTTCGGCACTTCACGTACGAAGCGCGACACCTTGTTGTAGGTCTCACTGCCGTACAGGCGCCGGGTTTCGGCGTAGGTCATCACCAGGTTCTGCATCGCCCGGGTGATGCCCACGTAGGCCAGGCGGCGTTCCTCCTCAAGGCGGCCGGGTTCTTCCAGGCTCATCTTGTGGGGGAACAGGCCTTCTTCCATGCCCACCAGGAACACGTAGGGGAATTCCAGGCCCTTGGCACTGTGCAAGGTCATCAGCTGAATGCTGTCTTCATGCTCATCGGCCTGGGTGTCGCCGGCTTCCAGGGAAGCGTGGCCGAGGAATGCCGCCAGTGGCGTCAGGTCTTCGTCTTCTTCGGTGTTTTCGAACGCACGGGCGGCGCTGACCAGTTCCTCAAGGTTTTCTACCCGGGCCTGGCCTTTCTCGCCTTTTTCCGCTTCGTGGTAGGCGATCAGGCCGGACTGCTCGATCACGGTCTGGGTCATCAGGTGCAGGGGCATTTCCATGCACTTGGCGGCCAGGTTCTCGATCAGCTCGATAAACACGCTCAAGGCACCGGCCGCACGGCCGGTCAGGCCCTTGTTGGCGATCAGCAGGCGCATCGCTTCCCACATCGACACATCGCTGTGGCGTGCGTGGTCGCGAATCGCCTCGACGGTCTTCTCGCCGATGCCACGGGCCGGAATGTTGATCACCCGTTCCAGCGCCGCATCGTTGCCGCGACCTTCCAGCAAGCGCAGGTAGGCCATGGCGTTCTTGATTTCGGCACGTTCGAAGAAGCGCTGGCCACCATAGATGCGATACGGAATGCGCTCGCGCAGCAGGGCCTCTTCCAATACCCGTGATTGGGCGTTGGAGCGGTAGAGAATCGCGATATCGCTGCGGGCCAGGCCGGTTTTCAGGGCGCTTTCGATGGTTTCCACCACGTAGCGCGCTTCATCGTGTTCGTTGAAGGCGGCGTACAGGTTGATCGCTTCGCCTTCGCCGCCGTCGGTCCACAGTTCTTTGCCCAGGCGCCCGGTGTTGTTGGCGATCAAGGCGTTGGCGGCCTTGAGGATCCCGGCGGTGGAGCGGTAGTTCTGTTCCAGGCGGATGGTTTCGGCGTCCGGGAAGTCGTCGCTGTACTGGTAGATGTTCTCGATTTTCGCGCCACGCCAGCCGTAGATCGACTGGTCGTCGTCGCCCACCACCATCAGGCTGTCGCCGCCCTTGGCCAGCAGGCGCAACCAGGCGTACTGCACGGCGTTGGTATCCTGGAACTCGTCCACCAGGATGTGGCGGAAGCGCTTCTGGTAGTGCGCCAGCAAGCCCGGGTTGTCGCGCCACAAGTCGAGGGCGCGCAGCAGCAGTTCGGAGAAGTCGATGACGCCGGCGCGCTGGCAGGCCACTTCATAGGCTTCATAAATGCTGCGCATGGTGGCCAGGAACAGGTCGCCGCTGGCCTGGATATGTTGCGGGCGCAGGCCTTCATCTTTCTGGCCATTGATGAACCACTGGGCCTGACGGACCGGCCAGCGTTGTTCATCCAGGCCCAGCTCGCGGATCACCCGCTTGACCAGGCGTTGCTGGTCGTCGCTGTCGAGAATCTGGAAGGTCTGGCTCAGGCCGGCTTCCTGCCAATGCGCCCGCAACAGGCGGTGCGCCAGGCCGTGGAAGGTGCCCACCCACATGCCGGCCGGGCTGATGCCCATCAACTGCTCGATGCGATGACGCATCTCGGCAGCGGCCTTGTTGGTGAAGGTCACCGACAGGATGGAATGCGGTGAGGCGTTCTCGACCTGGATCAACCAGGCGATACGGTGCACCAGCACTCGGGTTTTACCGGAGCCAGCACCGGCCAGGACCAACTGACGGCCAACGGGGGCCGCTACGGCCTGGCGTTGGGCATCGTTGAGGGAGTTCAGCAAAAGAGAGAGATCATCGCGCATCGGCGCATTCTAGGGTGCCCGGGGGAGTCGGGCAAATCCCAATGCCGGGTGGTCACGGGAAAACTTCTGCGTCGACACAGGATAAGGCAACAATCTATTCACGGTGATGACCGGTCGGTCATCGCCCACAGCCCGCGCCCTGTCTCACTCAAGCTGTCTGGCTCCAAGGTTTGCGCCTGATTGTCGCACTGTTTTTATGACTTGGGGCAGTTTGGCCCGAGCGTTTGCTTGTGTATGCTCCGTCGACGTTTCGGGCTCACCATTATAAGAACACTGCCTATGACCCTTAGCATTGACCTGGCGGGACCCTCCGTGGCGCCGGCGCAGGTTATCCGCAAGCACTACGCCATGGAGATGGCGGTGGAGCGCACGCGCCTGCTTTACCAAGGCTCCCTGCTGCCTACTTTATTAATGCTGGTGAATGGACTGGTCTGCGCCTGGTTGCTCTGGAGCCCGCAGCGCTATCTGCTGGACAGCATTTGGCTGGTATGGCTGCTGGCGCTGGTGGCCTTGCGGGTAATTCAGGTGGCGGCGTTCGATTCCGCCATGCCCAGCCGCCAGGCGCAGCCGATCTGGCGACGCATGTTCATGCTGGGCTCGGCCGTCAGCGGCTTGACGCTGGCCAGTGCTGCCATCGCCCTGGTACCGGTGGACAGCTTTGCGCAGCAGGCCTGGGTGTTCGGCCTGCTCGGCGCGGCGACCTTGTCCGCCAGTGTGGCCTATGCCGTCAGCCTGCCGGCTTTCCTGTCGTTTGCCGTGCCCTGCCTGGTGCCGGCCATCCTCTATTTATTCTGGAGCGGCGACCCGCAACAGCAAGGCTGGGGTTGCCTGGGCCTGATTCTGCTGGCATCCCTGAGCCTGGTGGCATGGCAGGTCAATCGCCTGATCCAGCGCGGGCTGCTCAGGCGCTTCCAGAACCAGGCGTTGATCGAGCATCTGCAGCAAGCGCAGCAACGCAGCGAGCAACTGAACCAGGAACTGGTGCGTGAGGTGGAGCAGCGGCGCCAGGTCGAACAAGAGTTGCGCGAAGCACAGATCGGCCTGCAGCAACGCGTCGATCAGCGCAGTCAGGAACTGGACGCGGCCAGCCTGGCCCTGAGCAAAAGCGAGGCGCGTCTGGCCATGGCGTTGCAGGCCAGCGAACTGGGGCTGTGGGACTGGAACCTGCAAACCGATGAGGTCCACCATACCCAGCTCAAGGAGTTGTTCGGCCTGGAGCCGGAATACGTCACGGCGATGCTCAGCCACCTCAAGCCACGCCTGCACCCGGACGACTTGCCGCTGCTCAAGCGCGCGCTGGTGGAGCACCTTAAAGGCCGCAGCGAGGACTACCTGGTGGAATACCGGGTGCGCCATGGCGATGGCCATTGGGTATGGATCCAGGATCGTGGCCGCGCCGTGGAGCGCTCGGCAGGCGGGCGCGTCACGCGGATGCTCGGTACCCGCCGCGACATCAGCGCCGGCAAGGTCCTGGAAGAACAGCAGCGCCTGGCATCGACGGTGTTCGAGGCGGCCAGCGAAGGCATAGTGATCCTCGACCCGGACTACGTGCTGATAGCCGTCAACCAGGCATTCAGCCGCGTCACCGGCTTCGACATTGACGACATGATCGGGCGCAATGTCGTGGAACTGCCCAGCAGCCGCGACGCACGGCGCCACTTCCCGGTGATCCGCCAGGCGTTGCTCAGCCACGGCACCTGGCAGGGCGAGCTCGTGGAGACCCGCAAGAACGGCGAACTCTACCCGCAATGGCTACAACTGAATGTAGTCCGGGATATTCGGGGAAATGTCAGCCATATCGTGGGTTTCTTCGCTGATCTGTCCGCGCGGCGCGAATCCGAGGAGCGCATGCGCTACCTCACGCATTACGACGAATTGACCGGGCTGGCCAACCGCTCGCTGTTCCGCGAGCGGTTGCGCGAAGCCCATCAGCGGGTGCGCCAGGGTGGCCGCAGCCTGGCCTTGCTGCATATCAACCTGGACCGTTTCAAGCTGCTCAACGACAGCCTCGGGCATGAAGTGGCCGACCAGTTGTTGCAGAAAATGGCCCGCCGCTTGATCAACGCCTTGCCCGAAGCCGACACCATAGCGCGGCTCTCTGGCGATGAATTCGCCGTGCTGTTCGACGCCTACGGCAACCTGTCGAGCCTGGCGCGGGTGGCCACGCGGTTGCTGGCCAAGTTGCGGGTGCCGGTGACGGTGGAAGGGCACGAGCTGGTGGTCAGTGCCTCAATGGGCGTCAGCCTGTTGCCCGACAATGCGCGGGAAATATCCGCGCTGGTCAGCCAGTCGAACATGGCCATGCAGCACGCCAAGCACCTGGGCGGTAATAACTTCCAGTTCTACACCGACAGCCTGCAGGCCAGCACCCTGGAACGTTTGCAGCTGGAAAACCAGCTGCGCAAGGCGATTGATGAGCGCCAGCTTACGGTGTTCTACCAACCCAAACTGTGCCTGGCCAGTGGCAAGCTGAATGCGGCCGAAGCATTGATTCGTTGGGAACATCCGCAGTGGGGCATGGTGCCGCCCGGCGACTTTATCGGGCTGGCCGAAGAAACCGGCCTGATCGTGCCGCTGGGGGAGTTCGTGTTGCGCCAGGCGTGCTGGCAGGCTTGTGAATGGCAACGCCAGGGGCTGGCGCCGATTCGGGTGTCGGTCAACCTGTCGGTGCACCAACTGCGCCAGGGCAAGCTGATCAGCCTGGTGCGCCAGGTGCTGGAAGAAACCGGGCTTGATCCGCAATACCTGGAGCTGGAACTGACCGAAAGCCAGCTGCTCGACAGCGTCGAGCACATCATCTCGACCTTCCAGCAACTGCGCGACCTGGGGGTGAAGCTGGCGATTGATGATTTTGGCACCGGTTACTCATCCCTCAGTTACCTCAAGCGCATCCCCGTGGACTACGTGAAGATCGACCAGACGTTCATTCGCGGCCTGGGCCAGGGACGCGAAGATGCCTCGATCACCCGCGCAATCATTGCCATGGCCCACGGGCTGTCGCTCAAGGTGGTGGCCGAGGGTGTGGAAGATCAGCAGCAGCTGGACTTTTTGCGGGATGAGCAATGCGACGAGGTGCAGGGCTATTTGATCAGTCGGCCGGTGGAAGCGGATGGCTTGGCGGATTTGTTACGAAAAAATGCCGATTTTCCATAGTTGAGCCCAAGCCGCACGCGGGGCTACATCGAGCCTGCCCGCTGAATCAGCGGGCAGCAGCGTGATTAAGTGATGCATCGAACGGGCAAATCGGTAATTCTTGTAGTATAACTACAAGCTTGCTACATCCCTGGCGTCTGCCAATAACAAGAGTCCAGCCCTTTGAACCTGTTGCAACATATCGCCCAGTCGCGCCACCTGTTACGCAAATCGGAACTCAAGGTTGCCGATCACGTGCTGCTTGACCCTGCGGCCGTGATGCACAGTTCCATGGCCGACCTGGCCCACAGCGTGGGCATCAGCGAGCCGACCATCGTGCGCTTCTGCCGCGCCATCGGTTGCTCCGGTTTCCAGGACTTGAAGCTCAAGCTGGCCCAGAGCCTGGCGGCCGGTGCGAGCTTTGGCCAGTTTGCGATCCACGAAGACGATTCCGTCGCCGACTACAGCCTGAAAATCTTCGACACCACTCTGCACACCCTGATGGAAGTGCGCGAAAAGCTCGACCCGGTGGAGCTGCAAAAAGCCGTGACCGCCATGTCCCAGGCCCAGCGCGTGGAGTTCTACGGTTTCGGCGCGTCCGGCGCGGTGGCGGCGGATGCCCAGCACAAGTTCTTCCGTTTGCTGCTGACGGCGGCGGCCTACAGCGACCCGCACATGCAGGCGATGTCGGCGGTGACGTTGAAGCCCAGCGACGTGGCGATCTGCATTTCCCAGTCCGGCCGCTCCAAGGATTTGCTGATCACCGCCAACCTGGTGCGTGAAAGCGGCGCGACCCTGATTACCCTGTGCCCGAGCCAGACGCCATTGGCAGAGCTGTCGACCGTCAACCTGGCGATCGATGTGCACGAGGACACCGAGATCTATACGCCGCTGACCTCGCGTATCGCCCACCTGGTGGTGATCGACGTGCTGGCGATGGGCGTGGCCATGGCGCGCGGCCCGAGCCTGGTCAACCACCTCAAGAGCGTGAAGCGCAGCTTGCGCAGCCTTCGGTTGTCACCCAAGTCCGTAAAAGCCCTCGACGACTGACTCAAGGGCGTCCACGGTCAAAATGTGGGAGCTGGCTTGCCTGCGATAGCGATCTGTCAGTTGCCATCTTCATGGGCTGATGCACCGTTATCGCAGGCAAGCCGGCTCCCACAGTTGATCGTGTTGAGCCCCGCAAGATTCATCGTCCTGTCATCCCCATGCCGCTAAACCGTCATTGCCCGAGCCCATCCTGAACTCCCCTTACTCGCATTGGGAGACTCGAAATGGCTCGGCAATACGAAGAAAGCAACAGCACCGTCAAGACCCGCCGCCAGCAGGAAGACCAGCGCCGCATGGCCTTCCGTCGCGCAATTGAAGACCGCTGCGATCAGCGTCAATTGCAACAGAGCATCAGTGACTATCCGGAACTCCACTGGCAGGCACCCGCGGCTGCCCAGCGAAGCGTTCAGCCAGCGCGCTGATCTGCAGCCGCTCGCTGCGGATAAAGCCCAGGAATGCATGGGCCACCGGTGACAGGCGCTTGGCCTTGGCCTGCACCAGGCACCAACTGCGGTACAGCGGCAGTTCTTCCACCGGCAGCTCCCTGAGCCCGCCGGTGGCCAGTTCCAGGTTGACCGCGTGGCGTGTCAGCAGCGCCACGCCCAACCCGGCGGTCACGCACTCGCGCTGCGCTTCGGCCGAAGACACTTCCACCGTCTGGGTGAAGTGCACGCGCTTCTCCTTGAAATACTCTTCGCACGCCATCCGCGTCCCGGACCCCGGCTCGCGCAACAGCAGCGTGTAAGGCTCAAGGTCCTGCAGGCGCAACGGCCCTTGATGGCTCAGCGGATGATCGTGGGGTGCCACCGCGACAATCGGGTTGTTCAGGAACGGCAGGAATTCCAGGCCCATGTCCTGGGGCACCATCGACATGATCACCAGGTCATCGCGGTTGTCTGAAAGCCGGCGAATCACCTGGGCGCGGTTGACCACCGTCAGGTGCAGGTTGACCTCCGGATGCTGGCGCTTGAAGGCGGCAAACAGGTGCGGCACGAAGTACTTGGCGCTGGATTCCACCGCCAGTTTCAGCTGGCCCTGCAACGAGCCCTGCATGTCGGAGAGTTGCATGTCGAGGTTTTCCAGGCGGCCGAAAATGTCCCGGCTGGCCCGTTGCAAGGCTTCAGCAGCTTCAGTCATATAGAGCTTTTTGCCGACGTAATCGAACAATGGCTGGCCCAGCAGCTCCTCCAGCTGCTTGATTTGTAGGCTAACTGCCGGTTGCGTGAGGGACATTTCCTCGGCTGCGCGGCTGTAGGAACGCAAATCACAGACTTCATTGAAAATCTGCAATTGACGCAATGTCATACGCATCAATGACTTACGCATTGTTCAAACACTCCTGGCGACCCTTGATGCGACGACTATAAGTCTTTGCTTATACACAACCCAATAATTATTGATTTTTGTTAATCCCTGCAGGGGCATAGTGTGTGTCACGCGACTGCCATGAAACATTTGGTCACGCGCCGACCCGCTTCCAGGGTCGAAGTAGGTAGCAATCGGCTCAAGGGAATTTCCAAGTGATAAAAAAGATCCTGATCGCCAACCGTGGTGAGATTGCCGTACGTATCGTGCGTGCCTGCGCCGAGATGGGCATTCGTTCGGTCGCGGTCTATTCCGATGCCGATCGCCATGCCCTGCATGTAAAGCGTGCAGATGAAGCCCACAGCATCGGTGCCGAGCCATTGGCCGGTTACCTGAACCCGCGCAAGCTGGTGAACCTGGCGGTGGAAACCGGTTGCGACGCGCTGCACCCCGGCTACGGCTTCCTCTCGGAAAACGCCGAGCTGGCAGACATTTGCGCCGAACGTGGGATCAAGTTCATCGGCCCGTCCGCAGAAGTGATTCGCCGCATGGGCGACAAGACCGAAGCCCGCCGCAGCATGATCAAGGCCGGCGTACCGGTGACCCCGGGCACCGAAGGCAACGTTGCCGACATCGCTGAAGCCCTCACCGAAGGCGACCGCATTGGTTACCCGGTGATGCTCAAGGCCACCTCCGGTGGTGGCGGTCGCGGTATCCGTCGCTGCAACAGCCGTGAAGAACTCGAACAAGCCTTCCCCCGGGTAATTTCCGAAGCCACCAAGGCCTTCGGTTCGGCGGAAGTGTTCCTGGAAAAATGCATCGTCAATCCCAAGCACATCGAGGCGCAGATCCTCGGTGACAGCTTCGGCAATGTGGTGCACCTGTTCGAGCGCGATTGCTCGATCCAGCGCCGTAACCAGAAGCTGATCGAAATCGCCCCTAGCCCCCAGCTGACCCCTGAACAGCGCGCCTACATCGGCGACCTGTCGGTGCGCGCGGCCAAGGCCGTGGGCTACGAGAACGCCGGCACCGTGGAGTTCCTGCTCGCCGAGGGCGAGGTGTACTTCATGGAGATGAACACCCGGGTGCAGGTGGAACACACCATTACCGAAGAAATCACCGGCATCGACATCGTGCGTGAACAGATCCGCATTGCGTCGGGCCTGCCGCTGTCGGTCAAGCAGGAAGACATTCAGCACCGGGGTTTTGCGTTGCAGTTCCGCATCAACGCCGAAGACCCGAAGAACAACTTCCTGCCCAGCTTCGGCAAGATCACCCGTTACTACGCACCCGGCGGTCCCGGCGTGCGTACCGACACGGCGATCTACACCGGCTACACCATCCCGCCGTTCTACGACTCGATGTGCCTGAAGCTGGTGGTGTGGGCGTTGACCTGGGAAGAAGCCATGGACCGCGGCCTGCGCGCCCTGGACGACATGCGCCTGCAAGGCGTGAAGACCACCGCCGCCTATTACCAGGAAATCCTGCGCAACCCGGAATTCCGCAGCGGCCAGTTCAACACCAGTTTTGTGGAAAGCCACCCTGAGCTGACCAACTACTCGATCAAGCGCAAACCCGAAGAGCTGGCCCTGGCCATCGCCGCCGCCATCGCCGCCCACGCAGGCCTGTGAGGAATATAAGAATGAGCAAGAAGATCTTCGTAACCGACACCATCCTGCGCGACGCCCACCAATCGTTGCTGGCAACCCGCATGCGCACCGACGACATGCTGCCGATCTGCGACAAGCTCGACAAAGTCGGCTACTGGTCCCTGGAAGTCTGGGGCGGCGCGACCTTCGACGCCTGCGTACGCTTCCTGAAAGAAGACCCGTGGGAGCGCCTGCGCAAACTGCGCGCGGCGTTGCCCAACACGCGCCTGCAAATGCTGCTGCGTGGCCAGAACCTGTTGGGCTACCGCCACTACAGCGACGACGTGGTCAAAGCCTTCGTCGCCAAGGCCGCCGTCAACGGTATCGACGTGTTCCGCATCTTCGACGCGATGAACGACGTGCGTAACCTGCGAGTGGCCATCGAAGCGGTAAAAGCCGCCGGCAAACATGCCCAGGGCACCATCGCCTACACCACCAGCCCGGTGCACACCATCGAGGCGTTCGTGGCCCAGGCCAAGCAAATGGAAGCCATGGGTTGCGACTCGGTGGCGATCAAGGACATGGCCGGCCTGCTGACGCCATACGCCACCGGCGAGCTGGTCAAGGCGCTGAAGGCCGAGCAGAGCCTGCCGATCTTCATCCACTCCCACGACACTGCGGGACTGGCTTCGATGTGCCAGCTCAAGGCCATCGAAAACGGTGCCGACCATATCGACACCGCTATCTCCAGCTTCGCCTGGGGCACCAGCCACCCGGGTACCGAGTCGATGGTCGCGGCCCTCAAAGGCAGCGAATTCGACACCGGCCTCAGCCTGGAACTGCTGCAGGAAATCGGTTTGTACTTCTACGCTGTGCGCAAGAAGTACCACCAGTTCGAAAGCGAATTCACCGCCGTCGACACCCGCGTGCAAGTCAACCAGGTACCGGGCGGGATGATTTCCAACCTGGCCAACCAGCTGAAAGAGCAGGGCGCGCTGAACCGCATGAGCGAAGTGCTGGCCGAAATCCCGCGGGTGCGTGAAGACCTTGGCTTCCCGCCGTTGGTCACCCCGACTTCGCAGATCGTCGGTACCCAGGCGTTCTTCAACGTGCTGGCCGGCGAGCGCTACAAGACCATCACCAACGAAGTGAAGCTGTACCTGCAAGGCGGCTACGGCAAGGCGCCGGGCATCGTGAATGAAAAACTGCGGCGCCAGGCCATCGGCAGCGAAGAGGTGATCGACCATCGCCCGGCCGATCTGCTGAAGCCGGAAATGACCAAGCTGCGCGGCGAAATTGGCGCGTTGGCCAAGTCCGAAGAAGACGTGCTGACCTACGCCATGTTCCCGGACATCGGGCGCAAGTTCCTCGAAGAGCGTGATGCCGGCACCTTGAGCCCTGAAGTGCTGTTGCCGATTCCTGAAGCCGGCGGCGTGGCCCGTGCCGGTGGTGAAGGTGTGCCGACCGAGTTCGTGATCGACGTGCACGGCGAAAGCTACCGCGTAGACATCACCGGGGTGGGCGTCAAGGCCGAAGGCAAGCGCCACTTCTACCTGTCCATCGACGGCATGCCGGAAGAAGTGGTGTTCGAGCCGCTCAACGAGTTTGTCAGCAGTGGCGGCAGCAAGCGCAAGCACGCCACCGCGCCAGGCCATGTCAGCACGGCGATGCCGGGCAACATCGTCGACGTGCTGGTCAAGGAAGGCGACGTGGTGAAGGCCGGCCAGGCTGTGTTGATCACTGAAGCGATGAAGATGGAGACCGAAGTACAGGCGTCGATCGCCGGCAAGGTCACCGCCGTACACGTGGCCAAGGGCGACCGGGTCAACCCGGGTGAAATCCTGATTGAAATCGAAGGCTGATCAACAGCCTTCGAAACTACCGCTTAAACCTCGGGGGGGCATGTGCCCCCTTTTTTTTGCCCGCAATAATCAGAACGCCAGGGTCCACTGGCCCAGCAAACCCTGGTTACGGCTGTGGGTGCCGACCTCGGCGGTATAGGCCAGGCCCACGGTGTGCCGAGTCGACAGCGCCAGGTCCACCCCGGTGTGCAGCGCCAGGCTGTCGCGGTCCAGGGAGGTGCCTTCGATGGTGAAGTCACTGTTGAAGCCCGGCCGTTTTACCCACGCGGAGGACTGGCGCACGGTGCTGCTCACGTCACCGTAGAGGTGCTTCCAGCCTGTGCTCAGGTGCGGCTTGAGGGCCATCTGGTTGTCCAGCGTAAAGGCACTGGCCAGGCGCAAGCCGAAGGTGCTGCTGAGGTTTTCCTGGGTCTGGGCGCCGACATTCAGCGCTGTAAAGCCGCCTTTTTCCTTGTAGCGGTCGCGGTGATAGCGCTGGTAGCCGATCCCCGCATAAGGTTCGATGCTGAAACTGCCCTTGTCCAGTTGATAGCCCAGCTCGGCGAAAGCGTTCTGGCTTTGGGCGTTGTATTTGCCTTTGGACTGCTCGCGGTGCTCGACGAAATCAAAGTCTACGGTGCGTTGGGTTTGGCCGGCATGGCTGCTGTAGATCGCCCCCAGGCGCAGTGCAAGGGGGCCGTCCTGACGCACGGCGTAACCGCCGAGGTGCCAGCTGTCCAATTCGCCCTTGAAGCGTTTGGCGTTCAGGTCGCTGGCGGACTTGGCGCCCATCACACCCACCCGCCAGGCATCGTCCACTGCCCAGTCGCCGCCCAGCATCAGGCCTTGGGTGTGTTGCTGCAGGCCCACGCTACCGTGCTGTCCTTCAAGCTTGCCAGCGTTGCCCAGGGCCTGGAACCATACGTGGCCATTGCCTTCGGCATCCGTAAGGTTGCGTTCGTCGCCTGTCCTGCGCATGACTGAAAGCAGGCTGCTGTTGAGCTGTTTCATACTGTCTTGAGTGGCGGCACCAAGGTTGGCGTTCTGGCTGCCTGCCAGTTGCTCCAGAACTGCACCCACACGGCCCGGTGCCAGCCTGCCAAGTTCCCGGGCGATATTCTCCAGTTCGTACTCCTCCCAGTCATTGAGTTCGCCCGACTTGATGAGGGTGTCCACGGCAGAGTCCAGTACGCGGGCAACCTGCTGGCCGTTACGGGTGGTGGCGTGGTCGGTAAAGTTAAAGTCGGGAGTGGGCTTGGGTGGCTTGGGGCGCTGGTGGCCTTGCTGGCCGGCCTCTGGCGCCGGGATGAACCACTCGCTGTCTGGATCGATGTCCCCTCGCGCCTGGACGAATTGAGCGTTGGTGGCACCCAGCGCGAAGGTGATGGCGAGTGCGAGTTGTTTCTGAAGGAGTGGCATGCAGGTCCGACCTCTTGATGTATGAGGTCGGGAAATCTAGCGGGGTAAAGGGCGGATAAATGTCAGGCCATCCACCCTTTGCCTGCCAGAGATGTCTCTAGTGGGCCGCGATTAAAAACTCATCTGCCATTGCCCGATCAACCCGTGATTGCGGCTGTTACTGCCTATTTCGCCGCTGTAGCCCACGCCGAGGGTATGGCGTGCCGACAGGCCTACATCCAGCCCGGCTTCCAGCAACAGGCTGTCGCGGTCCAGGGCGCTGCCTTCGACGTTGAACGCGGTGCCGCCCATCAGGAAGGCCTGGCGGGTGCTGCTGTCCACGTCACCGTAGGTGTGTTTCCAGCCGGCGCTGACCCGCGGCGTGAGACTGATGCCGTTGTCCAGCTGGCTCAAGTGCGCCAGGCGCAGGCCGAAGGTGCTGCTGAAATTGTCCTGGGTTTGCCCGTCGACATGCAGGGCGGCGGCGCCGCCTTTTTCGTTGTAGCTGTCGCGGTGGTAGCGCTGGTAGCCGAGGTTGGCGAACGGCTCGGCGCTCAGGCGCCCGCTGCCCATGGCATAACCCAGTTCGGCGAAGGCTTGTTGGCTGTTGGCGTCGTAGTCACCTTTGGGGCGATCGTTGAAACCGTCAAAGGCCACCGTACGTTTACTGTCTCCCTGGTGCCCGCTGTACGCAGCACCCAGGCGCAAGGCCAGCGGTCCGCTCTGGTGCATGGCGTAGACGCCGGCGTGCCAGCTGTCGACGCTGCCGTCGACGCCGGTGGTGTCCAGGTCGGTCTTCGAATAACCGCCCAGCACGCCCACGCGCCAGTCCGAATCGAGCGCCCAATCGGCCCCCAGCACGCTGCCTTTGGTGCGCTGGGTCAGGCCATTGCTGCCGTGGTCGCCGTCGAGCTTGCCGTAGCTGCCGATGCCTTGCAGCCACAGGCGGCCCCGGGCATTGGGGTCGTTGAGGTTGCGGGCTTCGGCGGGTACGCCGGTGGCGGCCAGTACGGGTGTGTCTTTTTGATCAAGGCCTACCAGCAATCCTGCGCCGCCGCCCAGTTGATGCATCGCGCTCAGCATGCTGTTGCCGACCTGAGCGCTGGCACCGAGGGTGGCACTGGTCAGGTTGGCGGTGCTGCTGCCGGCCAATTGCTCGATGGCGGCACCGGCGCTGCTGTTGGTGGTGTTGAGCAAGGCGTTATACAACGCGTTGTTCTTGCCCAGGCTCGCCAGGGCGTTGGCGGCGCGGGTGCCGTTGCCCGTGTTGGCGAACTGATTGAACGCCACGTCATTGCGGGAATAGGTAAGGCCCACCTGAGTAGGGCTGTAATCCAGTGTGGGGGTGAGGAAGGCATAGTCGCTGGTGACCTTGCCGAACGTGCCATTGATGCTGCCGGCCTGCAGCACCGTGTAGTGGCTCTGCCACGGGTAGGTGCCGGTGCCGGGATTGACCGCCAGGGTCGCGCCATTCAGGTACGCGGTGCCGCCGACCTGGACCGGTGCGCTGCTGCCGTCGGCATTCACGCCATAGGCCAGGGTCGAGCCGCTGGTCATCGTCAGGTCGCGGGTGATGCTGGCGGTGCCGAGGGCGGTATTGGTCTGCAAGGTGCCTTTGACCAACAGGCTGCCGACACTGCCGCCACCGGCATAAATACCGCCTTCATCGACGGTCAGGTTGCCAGCGATCCCGCCCTGGTTGATCAGCTTGGCGCCGCTGAAAATCTCGCCGCCGTCGCTGAAGTCGCCGCTGCCGGTGAGGGTCCAGGTGCCTTGCTTCACGTCCAGCCATTCGAAGTTGCGGCTGTCGCCAAAACTGCCGCCGGCGACGTCGTCCATGATCACGCGGTCATATCCGGTGCCGCCATCCACCACGCCGACAAAGCGGCTGCCGCCGAGCAGGGTCAGCGTGTCATCGCCGCCGCCCAAATCCAGGGCGAGGCCGTTGCTGCCGCTGATCACGCCGGCGTTGACCACCGTGTCGGCAAACTCGCCGACGAACTTCACGCCGAAGCCGTTCAGGCCCTGAATGGTGCCATGGTTGATCAGGGTGGTTGCAGCGAGTCCCGGGCCGTCGCTGCCGTCGTCCACCAGGATCGCGTTGTTGGCACCGCTTACCAATGCACCCACGCCGTTGAACACATAGCCACCGCCGAGGGCGATGCCTTCGCTGCCGTTGGCAAAGCCGTTCTTGTCGACACCGCCGGCGCCGACGCCCTGGATGATGCCGTAGTTTTCAATGTGGGCGATCTTGTCGATGTCCACGCCGTCACCATCGCCGTCCGGCTGCAGTCCGGAAAATGCGCCGGTAATAGTGCCATGGTTGATCACCGTGCCATCGCCGTCGGAACCAAAGCCCGAGCCGTTGCGGCCGATTACCGTGCCGTAGTTGGTCAGCGTGGCGCCCAGGTCGGTGGTGATGCCGTGGCGCCCGCCGGAAATCAGGCCGTAGTTGGTGACGGTCACGCCAGTAGCGGAGTCGATGTCGACGCCGTCGAATTTGTCATCGCGCGAGTGGGTGTCGCCGGTGGAAATCTCGCCGTAGTTGGTGATCGTAGCGTTGCCGCCGGTCTTCATGCCGTCGCTGGCGTCACCGCGAATCAGCCCGCCCTGGCGGTTGATGATAGTGGTGGTGACGTTGGAGCTGCGGATCGCATCCAGGTCCAGCCCTTGGCCGGTGGCGGAGCGAATGGTGCCGCTGTTGTCGATCAGCAGGCTGCCGCTGGCGAAGTTGCTGTCGATGCGCAGCGCGTCGTTGGCGCCCTGGATCACGCCACCGGCGCGGTTGTAGATGCTGTAGTTGCGCGCGGCGGTGAGATCGCCGCTGCTGTCGATGGCCCGGCCACCCGTGGAGGTAATGCTGCCGGCGTTGTCGATCACCACGCCATTGTCGCGGGTGCCGTCCTTCAGGGTCACGGCCACTTTGCTGGTGGTGATGCTGCCGGGTGCCGAGATCGTCAGCGAGTCACTGCCGCCCAGGGTTTGCCCGGTGGTGGTCGGTGTGTCGATCTGCAATGTCTTGGGCGGGGTCGGGGCTGCGTCAGCAAAGCCGCTGCCCACCAGCAGGCCGAGGGTGAGTACGAGGCGCTGGGGTGACGGAGGCATGGCAGACGTCCTTATTTTTGGAAAAGAGTCGACCTGTATAGCGGAGGTTTTTTACAGAATGATGGCGGGGAGGTTACTGAGGTGGTGCGTCGTTTGGGGGGAGGTCACCATGCTGAACCAAATGTCGATGTGCACGTGCGTACTCTGGTGTATATCGAACACGGCGAGGGCAATCAGACGCTCAAGTCGTTGAATGCGGCGCTCAGGCCGTTTGGGTTGAAGATGGGCGGGGTTGGCTGAGCACAAGGCTCGGATACGCTGAAGATACAATGTGGGAGCCGGGCTTGCCCGCGATGACGGTGTGTCAGTCAATACATTTGTGACTGATACACCGCTTTCGCGAGCAAGCCCGCTCCCACATTTGTCAGGGGTGGCAGGGTGGCTTAGGTACGGCACTCCACCAGCGTTTTCAGTTGACCCGATCCCGCCTGGTTCTCATCCGACAGCCACCGCTCAAACCCTGCTCCAATCGCCGGCCATTCCCCATCCAGGATCGAATACCACGCCGTATCCCGGTTCTTTCCCTTCACTACCGTGTGCTGGCGAAACACCCCTTCAAAACTGAAACCCAAACGCTCGGCGGCGTTTTTGGAGCGGGCGTTGGCGTTGTTGCACTTCCACTCCAGGCGGCGATTGCCCAGCTCAAACGAGTGCCTGGCCAGCAGGTACACCGCCTCGGTGCTTTTCGGTGAACGTTGCATCGGGGCGCCGAAGGTCACGTGGCCAATTTCAATGCGGCCTTGCTCGGGCACGATGGACATCAGGCTGAGGATGCCTTGCACCTCGCCGCTGGCCTTGTCGATCACGCTGAAGAAGTACGGGTCGCTGTGGGACGCGTGGTTGTTCAGCCAGGCATCGAAGGCGGCGCGCTCGGGGAATGGGCCGTAAGGCAAATAATCCCACAGCTTCGGATCCGCGCCGGGGCCTTGCAGGGCGTTGAACAGGTCATCGCCGTGGCGGGCCGGGTCGAGTTTTTCCAGGCGCACGAAGCGCCCTTCGATAAGGGTGACGGTGGGCGCCGGGACACCTTTCCAGTCGGCCAATGATGTCGTCATGCTGTGCTTCTCCTTAAAGACCTTTGCGAAACTGGATAAAGCCGGGGCGTTCGGCGATGCGTTCGTACAGCTGGATGGCGGTGGCGTTGGTCTCGTGGGTCAGCCAGTGGACCTTGCAGCAACCGTCGGCCTTGGCGGTGGCGTAGACGAATTCGATCAGCTTGCGGCCGACGCCGGTGCCGCGCTGGGCCGGATCTACCAGCAAATCCTGCAGGTAGCAGGAGTTCTCGATGCTCCAGTTGGAACGGTGGTAGATGAAATTGACCATGCCTACGGCCTTGCCGTCCTGCCAGGCCAGGGCCGAGTGGGTCGGCTCATGGGCGTCGATCAAGCGTTGCCAGGTGTTCTGGCTGACGGCGTCGGGCAGCTCGGTGTTGTAGAAGCGCAGGTAGGCTTGCCACAGGGGCAACCAAGCGGCGTGGTCGGCGGCGCTGACCTGGCGGATTTCGATCTGGCTCATGATGGCTCCTTGGGAATAAAGCGGGCGAGGGTCTGGTCGCGTACGTCGGTGCTGGCGGCCAGGCCGTCGCGAACACCGGCGATGTCCGCCGGGCTGCGGTTCTGGCTGAGTTTGCGTTTGCCTTCCAGGCGCTGGATCGGCAGGGCAAAGCCGACAATGGCCTTGAGCATGCCGTCGATGTAGTCGGCCGGGGCGTCGCTGACTTTCCAGGGTTGGGCGCGATTGCCTTCATGGCGGTCGGTGAGGGCGCTGACCAGTTCGAGCAGGCGCTCGGCGTCGGTGAACACTTCGCCGGTGCCGTAGGCGTGTACCGCGATGTAATTCCAGGTCGGCACCACTTTGCCGTGTTCGGCCTTGGCCGGGTAGAACGCCGGGCTGACGTAGGCCTCGGGCCCGGCAAAAATCACCAGGGCCTCGCCGCCATTTTGCAGGTCCTGCCATTGGCGATTGGCCTTGGCCATGTGCCCGTAAAGGGTGCCGTTGGGCCCTTCATCCGGGTTGAGCAGCAGCGGCAAATGGCTGGCTTGCAGGCCTTGTTCGCCCAAGGTCACCAGTTGCGCCAGGCGCGTGTGCTGGATCAGTTGCTGGATTTCAGGCAAGTCATCGAGGGCAAAGGCGCGTGGTGTGTACATGAAGATTTTCCTTGGCGAATGCCTGCATCCTAGGCAGGCTATTGGTTCGTTGTAAGAGCCATCTACAGTAAATTTTATAGGTCCAATTCCATGCCTGCGCTAGAACCACCGCTCTCGTTCAACCCGGCGGGTATCGAGTTGGACCGCCGCCAGGGACTCACCCGCCAGCTCTATCAGGCGCTGCGCCAGCGAGTACTGGATGGCCGGTTGGTCAGTGGCACCCGGCTCCCCGCCAGCCGTGACCTGGCGGCCGCGCTGTCGATCTCGCGCAACAGTGTGGTTCGCGCCTACGACCAACTGTACGCCGAAGGATTTATTGAGGGCCGCGTGGGTGATGGCACCTATGTGGCGCAATTGCCGCAGACGCCGACGCCCGCAAAAAAACTATCCACAAAAGTGTCCACAGGGTTATCAACAGGCTTATCCCCAGGTTTATCCACAAGTCGGTCGGATTTACCTGTGTTTTCGTCCAGTCAAGTTATCCACAGCGGTGCGCTGGCGCGGGTGGAAAACAATCATTTGGCGCTTCCGCCCAGTGGTCCGCCGAGGGCTTTCAGGGTGGGCGTACCGGCTTTCGATCTGTTCCCGTTTGACGTGTGGGCCAAGCTGAATGCGGCTTTCTGGCGCAAGCCGGACTTGCAGCAACTGTGTTATGGCGACCCGGCGGGCGACGCGCGCCTGCGTGGATTGATTGCGGCCTATCTACGCAGTTCTCGCGGCATGCAGTGCACGGCTGAGCAAATAGTGATCACCAGTGGCGCGCAGCAGGCAATCAGCCTTTGTGCACAGCTGCTGGTGGAGCCCGGCGATGAGGTTGCCATCGAGAATCCGGGGTATCGGGCAGCAGGCCATGCGTTCGCGGTGGCGGGCGGCCAATTGCATGGCGTGACGGTGGACAGCGAGGGCATCGACTGCGCTGCCTTGAACCGCCTCGGCGGTTGCCGCCTGGCCTACGTCACCCCGTCCCATCAATACCCCACCGGCGTGGTGATGAGCCTGGCCCGGCGCCTGGAGTTGCTCGCCTGGGCCGAGCGTACGGGCGGCTGGATCGTCGAGGATGACTACGACGGTGAGTACCGCTACAGCGGCGCGCCCCTGGCGCCACTGGCAGCCCTCGATCGTACGGGGCGGGTGCTGTATGTCGGGACCTTCGGCAAGGTGGCCTTTCCGGCGCTGCGCCTGGGCTACCTGGTGTTGCCGGCCGGCCTGGTCCAGGCCTTTGCCCGGCGCCGCGCGGTGGACGTGCGCCACTCGGAAGTCAGCACTCAGGCGGTGATGGCGGAGTTCATGGCGACCGGGCATTTTCAGCGCCATGTACGCCGCATGCGCCGCGCCGCGCAGAGCCGGCTCAATGCGCTATTGGCCGAATGGCCCGCCGACATTGAAGGCGTTGGCCGCCTGCCGTCGGTGGCGGCCGGGCTGCACCTGACCGTGCGGGTCGACAGCCTGGCGCGGGAACAGGCGCTGATCCAACAGGCGGCGGCGGTGGGTGTGGAGATCAATGGCTTGAGCAGCTATTGGTTGCCGGAGTCACTCACGCCGCAGGATCAGCGTGCCGGATTGGTATTGGGGTTTGCTGCCGTGCCCGAGGCACAGATCAGCCAGGCGTTGAAGCGCTTGGGCCAGGTTTGGCGCGCGCCGGTTGCGCACTGAGGCGCAACCGGCGGCAACCGATCAGGTGCCGGACTTGATCTTGGTCCAGGCGCGGGTCCTGGCTCGTTCGGCGTCACGTCCCAGGGGCTTGAGGGTATACAGCGTGGCCATGGCCGCCTCGGTCGGGTACAGGTTGGGGTTGTTGCGAATCGCCGGATCCACCAACCCGGTGGCGTCCTTGTTGGGGTTGGGGTAACCGACAAAATCGCTGATCGGCGCGATCACGCCCGGTTGCAGCAGGTAGTTGATAAAGGCGTAGGCGTCTTCCGGGTCCTTGGCGCCTTTGGGGATCGCGAGCATGTCGAACCAGATTGGCGCACCTTCTTTCGGCAGGCGCATGTCCACGGTCACGCCGTTCCTGGCTTCCTTGGCGCGGTTGGCGGCCTGGGAGAAGCTGCCGGAATAGCCGACCGCCACGCAGATGTCGCCGTTGGCAATGTCAGCCATGTACTTGGACGAGTGGAAATAGGTGATGTACGGGCGGATCTTCATCAGCAATGCTTCGGCTTTGACATAGTCCGCCGGGTTGCTGCTGTTGGGGTCCAGGCCCAGGTGTTGCAGGGCCAGGGGCAGGATTTCCGACGGCGAATCCAGCAGCGCCACGCCGCATTGCTTGAGCTTGCTGATGTTCTCTACGTTGAAGATCAGGTCCCAGCTGTCCACGGGGGCGTTGGCCCCCAGCGCGGCCTTGACCTTGTCCGGGTTGAAGCCGATCAGGATGGTGCCGTACATGTAGGGCACGGCGAATTTATTGCCGGGGTCGTTGGCCTCGATCAGCTTCATCAACTTGGGATCGAGGTGGTTCCAGTTGGGCAGTTTGCTGCGGTCCAGCGGCTGGAACACCGAGGCTTCGATCTGCTTGGCCAGGAACACGTTGGACGGCACCACCACGTCATAGCCGGAGTTGCCGGTCAGCAGCTTGGCCTCCAGGGCTTCGTTGGTGTCGAAGATGTCGTAGACCAGCTTGACGCTGGGGTTCTGCGCCTTGAAATCTTCCAGGGCCTTGGGCGTGATGTAGTCGAACCAGTTGTAGACCCGCAGGGTTCTTTCTTCGGCGTGCGCGGCCCCGCTCAGCACGGCGGCGCAGAGGACGAGATGCTTGAGCATGTTCATTGGGCGAATCCCTCAAAACCTTCGAGAACGTTGACGGCATTGATGCCGATTTCTTCCACGGCGTAGCCGCCTTCCATCACAAACAGCGTCGGTTTGCCGAGGCGGGCGATTCGCGCACCCATCGCCAGGTAGTCGGGGCTGTCGAGCTTGAACTGGGAGATCGGGTCGTCCTTGAAGGTGTCGACGCCCAGCGAGACCACGATGATGTCGGCGCCGTAGCGCTCGATATCCCCGCAGGCCTGCTCCAGGGCGGCGCTCCAGCGGTCCCAGTCAGAACCTGCGGGCAACGGATAGTTGAAGTTGAAACCCTCACCGGCGCCTTCGCCCAACTCGTCGGCGTAGCCCAGGAAGAACGGAAATTCCGCCTCCGGATGGCCGTGGATCGAGGTGAACAGCACATCGTCGCGCTCGTAGAAAATCGACTGGGTACCGTTGCCGTGGTGGTAGTCCACGTCGAGGATGGCCACCTTTGTGTGGCCCTGGTCGAGAAACGCCTGGGCTGCGATGGCCGCGTTGTTGAGGTAGCAATATCCGCCCATCAAGTCGCTGGCGGCGTGGTGCCCGGGCGGACGGCACAGGGCGAAGGCACTGCGGGCGCCTTGCTGGATCGCCTGTTGCGCGGTGAGAGCGACTTGCGCCGCGCTGTAGGCCGCTTGCCAGGTGCCGGCGGTGATCGGCGCGCCGCCGTCGAAACTGTAATAGCCGAGCTGGCCGTGCAGGCTGGTGGGGATCACCCGGCGCAAGGTGCGTGCGGGCCAGGTGTAGGGCAGCAAGTCTCCGTCCTGGCCAAATGCCGTCCAGCGTTGCCAGGCGCCTTTGAAGAAGTCCAGGTACGCGGGGCTGTGAATACGTTGCAGCGGCGCCAGGCCAAAATCCTCAGGCGCTTGCACCGGGCCCAGTTCGCGGTCCTTGACCCGTTGCAACACATGGTCGGCGCGCGAGGGCATTTCAAAACAGGGCATCAGTTGCCCGTCCATCAACTCGCACCGGCCATGGTGCAGGTGGTGATCGTCCGAGTAGATCGTCAGCATATTGTTGTTCTCCGCAGGCTGAATCGGTGAGGTCCAGTCTTGCGGCGGGCGCGGTTTATGAGAATGGCAGGAGCGGCCAAAAGGGGATCGATATGGCCAAATTGTCTGTCCGCAATTCGCCCCTCAATAGCGCAGCCATGCCCTTGAATGGATCAAGGCCGGAACTGGCTGGGCGCCACGCCGCTCCAGCGTACAAATGCATGGCGGAAACTGGCGGTCTCGCTGAAACCCAACTGCTCGGCAATCCGATGGATCGGCAGTGCATCTTCCCCAAGCAACTGCTTGGCCCGCTCGAAGCGTAGCTCGTCGAGCAGTTCCTGGTAGCTGCACCCCAGGTTCTGCAAGTGCCGGCGCAAGGTGCGGGCTGAACAGTTCATTTGCTGCGCCAGCCCATCAAGGCCCGGGGCCGCGTGCAGCTGCGAGCCCAGCAGTTGGCGAATGCGCCCCAGCCAGGCCTGGCGCCCGGTGAATTCGGTGTTCTGCTTGCGGCAGCGCTCGGCCATGGCCTGGTGCGTTACCGCGTCGGCCAGGGGCAATGGCTGGTCTAGCCAGCGGCGGTCGAAGGCAAACGCATTGGCCGTGGCTTCAAATTGCAGCGGGCAATCGAAGTGTTCGGCGTAGTGGGCCCGATAGGCCGGGGCGTCGTGTTCAAAGCGTGCGCCGAGCAAGGGCAGGGGCTGGCCCAGCAAGTCGTCGCAGATGACTTTCAACGAGACCAGGCACAGCTCGACGTTGAACATCGCCAGCGCCGGGTCTTCTCGATAATCGCTGGCGGTGAACCAGATGCGCTCCTCTTCTTGCACCAGGCTCAGCTCGAAGAGTGTTCCCAACAGTGCGGGATAACACAGGGCCAGGCGCAAAGCGTCACCGAAGGTGGCACTGGTGAGCAGGGCATAGCCAAGCATGCCGTAGGACGAAACATGCATGCGCTGGCCCAGTTCCAGGCCGATATCCTGCTGCAACGCCACGGCATTGGCACACACCCGCATCTCCTGGTGGGTGGTGATACGCGCATCGGCACGGCCCAGGTCGGCCGCGCAGATACCGCTGCCGGCGAGCAACGCTTCGCTGGGCATGCCCTGGGCCTTGAAGGTGCCGAGTACCAGGGAGACGGCGTTGAGGGTGGTGAGGTGTGAGTGCAACATGGGCAATTCCCGCCGGAGACTGCCCTGGACCGAGCAAGTTACATGCCGCGCCGCGTCATCAGCCGATCGCGAAGAATACCCGCTTGGCCTGGTCGAGGCTGAATTCGCTGCGGTAAAACGCGGCCAGTTGGTGCTCGCTCAAGCCTTCAGTCGTATCGGCAGCAGAGCCGCGGCGGAATTCGTCTGGGGTTTTCAGGCGGGCCGAGATAAATGCCTTGGCCGGTGTCCAGGCGGCCGAATAGTGAAAGTGCGCGTACCAGAGGATCTTGCGGGTGGAGCGCTCGGTAATGGTGTACTCGTCCAGGTAGTCCGGGCTGGGTGCCTTGAGGCGGCGACGGTTGATGGTTTTCTTGATGGTGATTTCGTTGCGGTTTTTCAACCATTCCACGCCGTCGAGGGTGGGTGGGCGTTGCTTGGTCAGTTGCAGTCGATGCTGGGCAGCCTTTTGGTAAAGCGCTTCGGCAGCCTGGCTGAGCTGTTTGCCCAGGGCGGCGGCGGAGGTGGTATCACTTTCCGTGGCGTTGATCAGGGTCAAGGCGTGCTCGATGTCCCGATTCGCTTGCTCCAGGTGCATGGCGTGCTGGTGAAGCATCTGCTCGATGCCTTCGATGGTGCGTGACGGCTTGCCCATTTGCACGGCGGCCCGCTGGTTGAAGGTGGGCAAGCCATCGATCAATGCCTGCCCATCGCGCAAGCTGGTTGCCAGGTCGGGCGCGGGAGGCGGCGTGGCCGGTGCCTCGATATGCCGGAACCACAGGCCTGGGAGTTTCTCGTGGAAGGTCGCCATTACGGTGTCGGTCAGCGGTGACTTGATGTCGACCAAGTGGGTCTCCAGGCCAAGTTCTGTCAGGCGCGGCTCGCCCACCAGCACGCCGTCGAAGCGGGTCTTGATGAATTTTTTGCGCGGGCGCGGCGGCGTGGGCGGCGGGGTTGGCCGGTTCCTGAGTATGTCGCGTTCGGCATGCAGCAAGGTCAGGTTGCTCAACGCACGCTGGGAAAATTCGCTCAATTGCTGGCGCAACTGCTGGATCGGCGTGTCCTGGGCGGTCCCGGGAAACTCTCCGGGGAAGTCTTCCAGGCGTTCATCCACGTGCTTGAACTGGTCAATCAGGCTGCTCAGGGTTTCGATGCGCTCATCGAGCCGCGACTCGCTGCGTTCGCCCAGGGTGTCGCTCAAGGTTTGCACCGCGATGGCCGCCTTGTCGACAATCTGGTCGATCGCCGTCCAGGCCTGTGGATGGGTGCCGAGGGTGGTTTCGGACACGCAGAGGTTGCGCGCCAGCGTCACTTGCAGAGCCTTGAGGTGATCGCTGGTGTAGGACGGCAGCAGGCGCCTGGTCTCCTGGATCAGTTGCAATCCCTCCCTGGCCAGGCCCTTGAGTTGCTCGAGGCGTGAGGTGGTGTAGTCGAGGCGGGTGATCATGTCCTGGATCAGCTCGCTCATTTGCCGCGCGTCTTCGATATGCCGTTCCCCGGGCGCTTCAATCTGGCGTTCGACCTGGTCGAGCACGGTCTTGAGCTTGGGGCTGAACCGGGTCTGGACTTCACTGATGCCGGCCTGGTTGAGATCGAGCTGGGCCTTCAAATAGCTCAGCGCCCGAGGCTGGTAGTCGGGCATGTTGGTGAAGATGCTCAAGGTTTTCAGATTTTGCAGCGCCGCGTCGTACGCGCTGCGCTGGGTGTCGAGTTTTTCCAGGTAAGTCTGGCGCTGGGAGTCGGCGGAGGTGCCCGGGGCGTTGTTCATGTCTTGGCGGGCCTGCTCCAGTTGGCGCTGGGCTGCCTGCTTGCCGCTTTCAAACAGCGCCAGTTTTGCGCGTACCTCGGCGGCTTTGACGGTGGCCAGGTCCTGGGCTTTCTTGGTCATGATTTTCGGCCCGCCGCCGCGCAGGTGCAGGCGCGTGTCGATGAACCATTCACCCTTGAGGTTATGAATCAGCAGTGGGCCGGTGTGGGCGGGTTGGCTCGGGTCGACAATCAGCACGTTGGCGTTTTCGTCCAGTTGCACTTCGAACCAGCGCTCTCCCACAGGCGCATACCATTTCGTACCCAACGGGTAGAGATGCTGATGAGCGTCGACCTGAGCGCTGGCCTGGCCGAGCCCTTCGGGCTTGCTGACCTTGAAGCGATCCAGCAGGTGTGCCAGGCCGCTGGGAGTACGGGTGACGGCGCCAAGTACATGCAGCGACTGTGGATGGCCGGCCGGCAGTTCGGTGGTCGCGATGTTCGGCTGTTGCTGGATCACGCTGGTCTTGGGTTTGGCCGGGGCGAGGGGGGCTTTTTCCGCCTGATAGCCCGGCAGGCGGCGGCTGGCGGGGTGGCTGCGGCCGGTGGCGTGCAGGGTGATGGCCATGCCCAGGTTCAGCAGCAGTTCGGTGAAGGCCTGCCATCGGTCTTCGGATTTGCCACGTTGTTGTGCGTCGGCCAGGGCTTGTACCTGGTCCATGAGTTGCCAGATCCACGCCGCTGTACCTGCAGTGCGGCCGAGGAACGGCAGTGCAGCATTGAGCAGCAACCAGCCGGCCCGTTTGAATGTCGCCCAGCGGGCTTCGGTGTTGGACACCGATTGGCGGTCGGCCAGCTCCACCAGGGCTTTGGCGTTGGCGCGGAACAAACCCTCGAACAGATCCCCAGGCAGTACTTGGGTACCCAAGGCCATGGGGCCGGACATAGCCCAGAGCTTGGTCGGCTCCACCAGAAACCGCAGCACCGCCCACGGCGAAGGCAATGCGCCAGGGAACACGTAGTTGACGTAGTCGCTGCGCACGCTTTCCGGCAGCCAGGCCAACACCGAATCGCGCAGGTTGCGGTCCTGGGTCAGGGTGTATAGCAAGTTGGCGGGCGAAGGGTATTGGCTCAAGGGTTGGTCGAACAGCGGCCGGTATAACAGGCAAGGGCCCGCGCTCGAGTCTTGAGGGGCGATGACGAACATGTTGGCCACTTCATCCACGGTGTTTCCGGCCCGGCGTTGCGGAGCAAAGGCCAGCGGGCGCAATACGATGGTCTGGCCTTGCACCTGGCGCTTGGCAACATCCGTCTCCATCAGCGCCGCGACGTACCGGTAGCCGAGTTCGTCGATACCCGCTTGCTGGTGGATCTTGCATTGCAGCGCCAGCAACGGCAGCTGCACCTGCAGGTGCTGGCGGTACAACTGCTGGCGGCGGGCTGACTCCAGTGAGTCATCCAGCAGCTTGGCCTTGACCAGTGCCGGGTAGCGGTTGCCGATATCGACCTGGCTGATCAAGCGTTCGACGTAGGCCACCGTCAGCCACGCGGGAGCCTTTGTTGCGTTGTGCAAACGCAAGGTCTTGTTGCCCAGCGGCAGGGCGATCAGGTTTTGCAGCGCCAGGTCCGCCAGGCTGAACGTGGTTGTTTCGACCTGCCCGGGTACGGTGAAGAGGCCCCATACCACCTGGCTGTCTACGCGCATTTCAAGGTCGTTGAGGTTCAGTTGCGCCGCATCGGGATGGTCGGCGGTCATGCGGGCCTTCAGTTGAGTGAGTGCGTAGTCGCGCAGCGGCGGGATGTCATCCTGGTAGGACTTGCCCTGGTTCTGGCTGTGCAGCGCCGCGAGGTCCTTCAAGTGCCGGGCGTACAGGTTCAGGTCACTGCTCAAGGCATTGGCCAGCCAGTTGGGCAGCCGGGCTTGATACCAATCGAGGCCGGGGCCCTGGCGGGCAACCAGAGACTGCACGGCCGGCGGCGCGCCGAGCGGTTCGGGGTTGGCATCGACCTGGCGCAGGGCGGGAAAATCAATGGCCGCAATGGCCTCGATCTGAATGCCGATCAGTGCGCAGGCCTGTTGGTCAAAGAAGTTGCCATCGGGGCGGTACAGTCGCCATTGCAGTTGCGTACTTACGATCAAAGTACCCAATGCGTTGCCCAGGTTCTCCAGGGTGGCAAACTTCTGATAACCATGGACCAGCGAATGACAGAGGATCCGCGAGCTCGATTGATGGGTACCGATCAGCACGGCCATGGGCATCAGGTTGAGTGAGGTCAGGGTGTTGCCTTCCACCTGGCAGATATCGATCAGGTAGGCCTTGCTGGCGTAGGTGTCGGTCGCCCGACGGTTGCTTTGGTCGGGGGCGTTGTACAGCACCCGTGCCATGGCACAGTCATCACTGTCCCAGCCCTCGACGGTATCGACATTCCACACCGCCTGCAGGCTGCTGGACAGCGTGCGCCACTGGGGTTGGCCTTCGATCATGCGGTTCCAGTAATTGAGCTGTTGCTCCTGGAAGGCACAGAGCATGACGGGCGCCAGCACATTGAGCATCTGGGCGACCTCGCCGATGCGCACCGGCAAATGCAGCGGTGGGTCGCTGAGCGGCTGCTGGGTCAAGAAATGCACACCCTCGATGTACAGGGTCGGGATGCCCGATACGGCCTGGTGCGCCAGGATGTCGGTGATGGCCTGGTAACGGGGTTCGAGCGGTCGGACCTGATCTCCGACAATCTCCCAGGCGGGTGTGCAGACCAGTACGATATCCGGGTCCAGCGCCAGGACGGGATACAACTTGTGCAATGAATAGCGCAACTGCACGGAAGCGACCTCGCGAAACGAGGGGCCCAGGCACAGTTGGGTGAGCAGGCTTTCAGGCGTTGGACGGAGCGGGGTGGGTGTGGTCATGGCGGGCATCCCTGGCGTATGAAAACGACCCGAGGCGATGCCTCGGGGAGTTCATGCTAGGGAGCGGCCTGGCAGATCAGGGGGTGGATATATAGGGCGATCAGCCTCAGGCGAGTTCGCCGCACAGGTCCAGTTCCACCAGGCGGCGAACCTCGGCCACTGGCAGGCCGGCACCGAGCAGTGCATTGAGCTTGCCGAACGCGGCTTCACGGGTCATCCCGCCACCCGACAACACCCCGACGCCCCGCAGGCGGCTGCCGGCCTCGTACACGTCCAGCTCCACACCGCCTTCATGGCATTGGGTGATTGCCACCACGACCACGCCGTTATCCTGCGCGCGCTGCAGGCTGGCGAGGAACTGCGGGTTGTCGCTCGGCCCGGTGCCGCTGCCGAAGCATTCCAGCACCAGCGCCTGGATGCCGCTGTCGATCAACGCGTCCAATTGCGCGGCGGCGATGCCCGGCACCAGTGGCAGCACACCCACATTGGCCAGCGCCTTGGCCTGGCGGTAATGCAGTGCCGCCGGAATCATGTCCGCCTTGGCGACGCCGCCGATACGCTGCAACGCGGCAAACGGGTGGCGACCAAAACTGCGGATTTTCGCGCAACGGGTCGGGGCCATCAGTGCACCGTGGAAGTACAGTTGCACGCCCGGCGCCAGGCCTTGGCCCAGGGCTGCCAACGCACCGCTGACGTTTTCCCAGGCATCGCTGTCGGGCACACCGGCCGGCAGCATCGAGCCGGTAAACAGCACCGGCGCGGGCAGGCCCAGCAGTTGGAAACTCATGGCCGCAGCGCTATAGGCCAGGGTGTCGGTGCCGTGCAGCACCAGTACGGCGTCGCAACCCTCGTCCACCGCCTCGATCACGGCGACGCGCAGGCGCTGCCAATAGGCGGGGGTCATGTTCGCACTGTCGATCAGCGGGGACATTTCCCGAAAGCGCCAGGCTGGCATATTCAGTTGGGCGAGGGCTTCGCTCATGCGCGCTTCAAACCCCGAAGCGGGGGCCAGGCCGTTGGCGCTGGCCTGCATGCCGATGGTGCCGCCGGTGTAGAGCACCATGACGTTGTTGGCTGGTTGCATTGAAGAGTCTCCTGAACGAAAAACGCCGCCGGGCCCAGAGCATGCCCAAGGCCGGGCGGCGTGTCATCTATCTAGGTTTAGCGTTGCGTTTGAGCGCTCAGTTCAGCCGATGCTTGAGCGGCTGGCTCAGGCTTCACCGGATTTGCCGGCCAGGCCTTGCGGTCCAGGTCCAGGTCCGGGAACTTGCTGGAATCAAACACCGGGGTCTTGATGCCTGCAGCACGCTGGCCGTCGTAGTCATTCAGGATGCGCATGGCGATCTTGAACAGGAACGCCAGGGCGAACAGGTTGACGAACGCCAGCATGGTCATGGTGATGTCGGCGAAGGCAAACACGGTGCTCAGGTTCTCGATGGAACCCCAGAAAATCAGCACCAGCACCAGCGCACGGTAGCCCATCAGCACCTTGCGGTTGTCGCCCACGATGAAGCGCAGGTTGCTCTCGCCGAGGTAGTAGTTGTACATGATCGAGGTGAACACGAACAACGCCAAGGCCACCGAGATGAACATCCGGCCCCAGTCACCCACCACCGCCGCCAGGGAGTTCTGGGTCAGGGCAATGCCGTCGCCTTCAAAGCCCGGGGTGTAGAAGCCTGAGAGCAGGATCAGCAGCGCGGTGCAGGTGCAGATGACGAAGGTGTCGAGGAACACGCTGAACGCCTGAACCACGCCCTGGGCGATCGGGTGTTCAACCGAGGCGACTGCCGCCACGTTAGGCGCACTGCCCAGGCCGGCTTCGTTGGCGAACACGCCGCGTTTCACACCCATGATGATCGCGCTGCCCACCAGGCCACCGAAGGCCTGGTCGAGGCCGAAAGCGCTCTTGACGATGGTCGCGAGCATGGCCGGCACGTGGTCGAATTGCAGCACGATCACGTACAGGGTCACCGCGATGTAGACCAGGGTCTTGACCGGTACCAGCAGGTCGGCGATCGAGGCGATACGCTTGATCCCGCCGATGAACACCAGGCCCAGCAACACCGCCAGGGCCAGGCCGGTGTAGGTGGTGTCGAGGCCAAACGCGTTGTTCAGCGAGTGGGTGACGGCGTGGGCTTGCAGGCCATTGAAGGCGAAGCCGAAAGTCACCAGCAGCAGGAACGCCATCACCATGCCCAGCCAGCGTTTGTGCAGGCCGTGCTGGATGTAATACGCCGGGCCACCACGGTAGGTGCCTTCAGCGTCGGTGCGTTTGTACAGTTGGCCGAGGGAGCACTCGATAAAGCTCGAAGACATGCCCACCAGTGCGGTGACCCACATCCAGAATACGGCGCCCGGGCCACCCAGGGTCACGGCAATGCCGACGCCTGCGATGTTGCCGGCACCCACGCGCCCGGCGAGGCTGAGCATCAGCGCCTGGAACGAGCTGAGCTGGCCGGCGCTGCTTTTCAGGCTGTCGCGAAACACCGAAAACATGTGGAAAAAGTGACGCAACTGAACGAAACGCGAGCGGATCGTGAAGTAACCACCGAGCCCGACAATGAGCACGATCAATACTTTCCCTGAGAGGAAGTCGTTGATGACTTCTAGCATGGAGTGTTCCTCGCTGATTTTTCTAATGGCAAACGCAGGACGGTCCGACGCATCGCTCGGCACCAGGCAGTGCACGACGCTTCGACCCCAATCCTTTTGCGGGTGTTGTTATTCATGCGGTTTCGCGCTTCCCAGGGTCTCGTTACCGACGACCGCTGACGCGAAGAGGGGCGGCACTATACCTAGGAGTGGGTGATCCGTCTGCACGAGGCGATTAAAGGTTTCAGCCAAGGCGTTACGGGCAAGGCGGGTTTGTTGGGCGATCTTGGAGTTTTTATTGGCGGCATTTCACAACCTTGAGGCAAAAAAAAGGGCCTGAAGAACGAGCCTTCAGGCCCTCAAAAGGTGAGAGGTGTCTAGTCCCTCAACCTGGTGAGCGGTGCAACAAACGCTTAGGCCTTCAGAGGCACCAAGCGTGGGGCAATCATGTTTTCGGGGCGCAGGATGTCGTCGAGCATGGCGTCGTCGAGCAAGCCTTCTTCGCGCACCAGTTCCAGCACGCCGCGGCCGCTTTCAAGGGCGATACGGGCGATGCGGGTGGCGTTTTCATAGCCGATGTACGGGTTCAGCGCGGTGACCAGGCCGATGGAGTGTTCCACCAACTCGCGGCAGCGGGCTTCGTTGGCAGTGATGCCGACGATGCAGTGCTCGCGCAGCATGTCCATGGCGCGTTGCAGCAGGCGGATCGAGTCGAAGATCTTGTAGGCGATCAGCGGCTCCATCACGTTCAGTTGCAGCTGGCCGCCTTCGGCCGCGATGGTCAGCGCCAAATCGTTACCGATGATTTGGAACGCCACCTGGTTCACGGCTTCCGGGATCACCGGATTGACCTTGCCGGGCATGATCGAGCTGCCTGGCTGACGCGCCGGCAGGTTGATTTCGTTGATGCCGGTGCGCGGGCCGCTGGACAGCAGGCGCAGGTCGTTGCAGATCTTCGACAGCTTCACCGCGGTACGCTTGAGCATGCCGGAGAACAGCACGAAAGCGCCCATGTCGGAGGTGGCTTCGATCAGGTCGGCAGCCGGTACCAGCGGCTGGCCGCTGATGGTCGCCAGGCGCTGGACGGCCAGGGCCTGGTAACGCGGGTCGGCGTTGATGCCGGTACCGATGGCGGTGCCGCCCAGGTTCACTTCGGTCAGCAGCTCAGGCGCCAGGGTCTTCAGGCGGGCCAGGTCTTCACCGAGGGTGGTGGCGAAGGCACGGAATTCCTGGCCGAGGGTCATCGGCACGGCGTCTTGCAGCTGGGTACGGCCCATTTTCAGGACGTGGCTGAATTCTTCACCCTTGGCAGCGAACGCCTGGATCAGGCTGTCGAGGCTGGCCAACAGCGCGTCGTGGCCCAGCAGCAGACCCAGGCGGATCGCGGTCGGGTAGGCGTCGTTGGTCGACTGCGCCATGTTCACGTCGTTGTTGGGGTGCAGGTATTGGTATTCGCCCTTGCTGTGGCCCATGGCCTCCAGCGCGATGTTGGCGATGACTTCGTTGGCATTCATGTTGGTTGAAGTGCCAGCGCCGCCTTGAATCATGTCCACCACGAACTCTTCGTGGAAATCGCCGCGGATCAGACGGGCACAGGCTTCGCTGATGGCAGCGTGCTTGGCTTCGCTGAGTTGGCCCAGCTCGCGGTTGGCGTCAGCAGCTGCCTGCTTGACCATTGCCAGGCCGACCACCAATTTCGGGTAATGCGAAATCGGAACGCCCGAGAGACGGAAGTTGTTCACCGCTCGCAGGGTCTGGATGCCGTAATACGCTTGAGCGGGTACTTCGAGTACGCCAAGCAGGTCTTTTTCTGTGCGGAAAGATGCAGCGGAGGACATGACGGAAATCATCTCGATATGGACCCGGGCTAGGCCGGAACGCTGTGAATGCTAGGCTTGCAGGAGATTTTGGGCCAATGCTGTTAAACACTGGCCTATGCATAAACGGCATAATGTCGGTGTGACCCCGTTACCATGACGGACGTGTGTGCCAAAATGGTGCGTGCCCCGGGAGGATGTGATGAACCTTGAAAGCAAATGGCTGGAAGACTTTAGCGCCCTGGCTGCCACCCGCAGCTTCTCCCAGGCGGCTGAGCGGCGCTTCGTCACCCAGCCGGCGTTCAGTCGGCGCATCCGCAGCCTGGAGGCGGCGCTGGGGCTGACCCTGGTCAATCGCTCGCGCACGCCGGTCGAACTGACGGCGGCGGGGCAGTTGTTCCTGGTCACCGCGCGGACCGTGGTCGAGCAGCTCGGCGAGGTGCTGCGCCACCTGCATCACCTGGAAGGCGGGCAGGGTGAAGTCATGCAAGTGGCGGCGGCGCACTCCCTGGCCCTGGGTTTCTTCCCGCGCTGGATCGCGCAGTTGCGCAACGAAGGGCTGAACATTGCCACGCGGTTGGTCGCCACCAACGTGGGCGACGCCGTGCATGCGCTGCGTGAAGGCGGTTGCGATTTGATGCTGGCGTTCTACGACCCGGATGCGGCGATGCAGATGGACCCGGAGATCTTCCCGTCGCTGCACCTGGGCAACACCGAGATGCTGCCGGTGTGCGCCGCCGATGCCGACGGCAAGCCGCTGTTCGACCTGGAAGGCGAGGGCAGCGTGCCGCTGCTGGCCTACAGCGCCGGGGCTTTCCTGGGGCGCTCGGTAAACCTGCTGCTGCGCCAGCGGGCGCTGCGCTTTACCACGATTTACGAAACCGCCATGGCCGACAGCCTGAAAAGCATGGCCCTTGAGGGCTTGGGCATTGCCTGGGTGCCGCAGTTGAGCGTGCGCGCCGAGCTGGCCCGGGGTGAACTGGTGGTGTGCGGCGGCCCGCAATGGCATGTACCGCTGGAGATCCGGTTGTATCGCTGTGCGTTGGTGCGCAAGGCGAACGTGCGGTTGTTGTGGCGCAAGCTGGAAGGCGGCGCGGCGCAGGCACCGGCGGCTGAACGCGGTTAAATGTGGGAGCTGGCTTGCCTGCGATAGCGGTGTATCAGCTGACATTTCAGGCACTGACCCTCCGCCATCGCAGGCAAGCCAGCTCCCATAGTATTTTGTGGTGTGTTCGCTGACCTGGAAGTCAATAAAACCGCCTGTTTGCGGTGTAAGACAGATGGTCATTCCAGGGGCTGTTTATCTGCGTTATTACGGTATACTGCGCGGCCTTCGGCCGGTCCAACCGGCCTTAATTCGTACAACAAGCCACGCTGGATTTCCCGCGTGGCTTGTTGTTTTTTGACGCGCCTGCGGGCGCCCAGAGAGAAGAGGCACGACGATGAGTGCATTGGTTGGCGTGATCATGGGCTCCAAGTCCGATTGGTCCACCCTTAGCCACACCGCCGATATGCTGGAAAAACTCGGCATTCCCTATGAAGTGAAGGTGGTTTCCGCCCACCGCACTCCGGATTTGCTGTTCCAGTATGCCGATGAAGCAGAATCCCGTGGCATCGAGGTCATCATCGCCGGTGCCGGCGGCGCAGCTCACCTGCCAGGCATGTGTGCAGCCAAGACTCACCTGCCAGTGCTGGGCGTACCGGTGCAGTCGTCGATGCTCTCGGGCGTGGATTCGCTGTTGTCCATCGTGCAGATGCCCGCCGGTATTCCGGTGGCCACCCTGGCGATCGGCAAGGCCGGCGCGATCAACGCTGCCTTGCTGTCCGCCAGCATCCTCGGCGCCAAGCACCCGCAGTTCCACGCGGCGCTGAAAAAATTCCGTGCTGAGCAGACAGACAGCGTCCTGGACAATCCAGACCCACGCATTGCCTGAGGTGGTTGATTGATGAAAATCGGTGTAATCGGTGGCGGCCAACTGGGCCGCATGCTGGCCCTGGCGGGTACGCCGCTGGGGATGAACTTCGCTTTCCTGGATCCGGCACCAGATGCCTGCGCGGCTGCGCTGGGTGAACACCTGCGTGCGGACTACAGCGACCCGGATCACCTGCGCCAACTGGCCGATGAAGTCGACCTGGTGACCTTCGAGTTCGAAAGCGTCCCGGCTGAAACCGTGGCCTTCCTGTCGCAGTTCGTGCCGGTATACCCGAGCGCCGAAGCCTTGCGCATCGCTCGTGACCGCTGGTTCGAGAAGAGCATGTTCAAGGACCTGGGCATCCCGACACCGGCTTTCGCCGACATCCAGTCCCAGGCTGACCTGGACGCCGCAGTCGCCTCCATCGGCCTGCCGGCCGTGTTGAAGACCCGCACCCTGGGTTACGACGGCAAGGGCCAGAAAGTCCTGCGCACCGCCGCCGACGTGGTCGGTACCTTCGCCGAACTGGGCAGCGTCGCCTGCCTGCTGGAAGGCTTCGTGCCGTTCACCGGTGAAGTCTCGCTGATTGCCGTGCGTGCCCGCGATGGCGAAACGCGTTTCTACCCGCTGGTGCACAACACCCACGACAGCGGCATCCTCAAGCTGTCCGTGGCCAGCACCGATCACCCGCTGCAAGCCCTGGCCGAAGATTATTCGAGCCGTGTGCTGAAGCAACTGGATTACGTCGGCGTGATGGCGTTCGAGTTCTTTGAAGTCGACGGTGGCCTCAAGGCCAACGAAATCGCCCCGCGCGTTCACAATTCCGGGCACTGGACCACCGAAGGCGCCGAGTGCAGCCAGTTCGAAAACCACCTGCGGGCGGTAGCGGGCTTGCCATTGGGCTCCACGGCAAAAGTCGGCGAGAGCGCCATGCTCAACTTCATCGGCGTGGTGCCGCCGGTTGATCGCGTGATCGCGATTGATGACTGCCATCTGCATCACTACGGCAAGGCGTTCAAGGCCGGGCGCAAGGTCGGCCACGCCAACCTGCGCTGCAAGGATCGCGCGACGCTGCAAGCGCAGATCCTCAAGGTCGAAGCGCTGATCGCCGAGCAATAACCCAAGGCCGGGCGGAACCATTGGTACCCGCCACCCTCTGATTGCAGGAAGCCAAAGTCTG
Source organism: Pseudomonas sp. F8002 (assembly GCF_013385495.1). Taxonomy (NCBI): domain Bacteria; kingdom Pseudomonadati; phylum Pseudomonadota; class Gammaproteobacteria; order Pseudomonadales; family Pseudomonadaceae; genus Pseudomonas; species Pseudomonas sp. F8002. The sequence goes on from NZ_JACAPW010000041.1 coordinate 226,086, forward strand.
ACTAGGCTTTGACTGAATTCACTTCAATCAGAGGGAAATGCCATGGGTATCATTGGGACCATCTTTATCGGTTTGATCGTCGGCCTGCTGGCGCGTTTCCTGAAGCCAGGCGACGACAGCATGGGCTGGATCATGACCATCCTGCTGGGTATCGCCGGTTCGCTGGTTGCGACCTATGGTGGCCAGGCACTGGGTATCTATCAGGCGGGCCAGGGCGCAGGCTTCATTGGTGCGCTGGTGGGTGCCGTGGTGCTGCTGGTGATCTACGGTCTGCTGAAAAAGAAGTAATTTAGCGACCAGGCCCTCTGCGCTGCGCAGGCGCAGAGGGCTAGAATGCCGGCACTGTAATCCTTGCCGAGCCTCTCCATGCGCCGTCTCCTGTTATCCCTTCTTCTATGCACCGGGTTGGCCCACGCTGGCGAACTGCCGGAAACCGACTGGCTGGAACTGATGCCCAAGTCGGACCAGAAAGCCCTCGAAGAAATGCCGGAAATCGACCACAACTCCCCGGAAGCCCAAGGCACGTTCACCGCAAAGGGTGGCCTGAAGCAGAGCAAGGGTTTGCCGGCGGTTATGTATTCCACCAAGACGGTGGCTGCCATGAACGGCAAGAATATTCGCATTGGCGGCTACCCCGTGCCGCTGGAAACCGACGCCAAGGGCCGCAGCACGCTGTTCTTCCTGGTGCCTTATCCGGGCGCCTGCATCCACGTTCCGCCACCGCCGCCCAACCAGTTGGTGCTGGTGCGTTATCCCAAGGGCTTGAAGCTGGATGACATCTACACGCCGCTGTGGGTGACGGGCACGCTGAAGGTGGAGAAGGTCAACAATGACCTGGCCGATGCGGCGTATGCGTTGGATGCGGGGAAGGTGCGGGCGGTCAAGGAATCGGATCTCTGATCTGATGCAGAACCTAATGTGGGAGCGGGCTTGCTCGCGAATGCGGTGTGTCAGTCAGCACATGCACTAACTGGAACACCGCATTCGCGAGCAAGCCCGCTCCCACATTTTTGATTGGGGTTACAGGGCGATACCGCTGATGCTCACGCCCAGGGTATGGCTTTCACCTGGCGCCAGCGTCACCACATCGTCCAGCACATTCGCGGTCTCGATGCACAACATGCCCTGCCAGCCGTCGTCGGCCATGTCACTGAAGGCCTTGGCACGTTCAGTCCACGGGTTCCAGATCACCGTCGAGCGCGAGCCTGTGCTGGTGAGTTGAACGCGGCGCTGCCAGTCTTTATCGACGATGTTCACTTGAGCCGGGGTGTCGAGGTAGATGCGGTCGGTCTCGGCGGTGAAGTGCAGCAGCCCGGATTGCTGCTTTGGGGTCCAGCCGTCGGCCGTATCGATATAGTCCCGCCCGTCCAGGCCGTCGACCTGCACGTTGCGTACATCGCTGACCGCAAAATAGCTGTGCAACGCCTGGCTGAGGCTGACGGTCTCGGCGCCGTGGTTGTGGCTGGTCAGGCGGATGTGCAGTTGATCATCCAGCAGGATGCTCATCTTCAGGTCGACCTGATGCGGCCAACCCGGGAAGCCACCTTCAGGCACCGGCAGTTCCAGCTCAACCCTCAGCGCTGTGCCTTCGGCCTCAACGCCAGCCAACGTCCAGTCAGCGGTCCGCACGAAACCATGGGCACCGGCCGGCTCGGCGTCCTGGTACATGGCCTTGACGCTCTGCGGGTTGCGGTCGAATACGCCAAACCACGGCCAGCACACCGGCACGCCGGTACGAATGCCTTTGCCTTTCTTGAACACCACCTGATCGTTGGGCCAGATGATTGGCTTCTCGCCAGCGCGCTGGTAGCTGACGATATGCGCACCTTGCTGGGCCACCACCAATTCGGCGCCGTTGTGGCGGATGCGCCAAGCGTTCAGCTCATCCAGTTTTACGGTTTCAATGTTGGGCGTAGACATAGGCGCGCGCTCTCAATGGCAGACAATGGGGCAATGGACCGTCAAAACGTCGCGATGTTTAACGCGCCCGCGACGGAACCGAGCGGGTGCGGCCGCTGCCATCGATGGCAACGAACACAAACACCGCCTCGGTGACTTTGCGCCATTCGCTGGACAGCGGGTCGTCGCTCCACACTTCGACCATCATCTGGATCGAGCTGCGGCCGATTTCCAGGGCCTGGGTATAGAAGGACAACTGCGCGCCGACGGCCACTGGCACCAGGAATGCCATGCGATCAATCGCCACGGTGGCTACGCGGCCACCGGCAACCTTGCTCGCCATGGCGGTGCCGGCCAGGTCCATCTGCGCGACCAGCCAGCCGCCGAAGATGTCGCCGAAACCGTTGGTTTCACGCGGGAGTGCGGTGATTTGCAGGGCGAGATCGCCTTGCGGGATAGGATCTTCTTGTTCGAGTTCGATCATGCCGGTGCCTCTGACCCGTGACGCTTCATGGGTATTTCAAGTGGATAGCCGTCTTCTGGAAAAACGTTTCAGCACCAACATACACCGCTCGATGCGTTTCTCGTAAGGCGTACTAAAGGGAAACTCTGCCAAATCGGCTGGTGTATAACCAACGGCGTTTTGGCACAGCAGCCCCTCAAGGATGCGGGTCTGGCGCTTGCAAGGGCCGAGTATATCGAGCCGTCGGCGCCACGACGACCTCCCTACGCTCATTTGGTCGGTAAATAGACGCTGTATCGCGGCTTTTTCCGGCAACTGTGCTCCTGCTCATATTAATTGCACGTCTGCTACGGAAATATTTCGCGGATCTGAACTGTTAACGGCTCAACGCTGTGCTTTTTCAAGCGATTTGCTATCTTGCCAAGCCTGCCGCAAGTCCCGGGCTTGCCGTCCTGACTACTATAAGAGAAGCCTTGCCATGTCCTCCGTGCCCGCAAGCAGTGCGCAACCGTCGCGCCCGCTGACCCGCAACGACTACAAAACCCTGTCGCTGTCTGCCTTGGGCGGGGCGCTGGAGTTCTACGACTTCATCATCTTCGTATTTTTTGCGACGGTAGTCGGGAAGCTGTTCTTCCCGGCGGACATGCCCGAATGGCTGCGCATGATGCAGACCTTCGGCATCTTCGCCGCCGGCTACCTGGCGCGGCCGCTGGGCGGGATCATCATGGCGCACTTCGGCGACCTGCTGGGGCGCAAGAAGATGTTCACCCTGAGCATCTTCATGATGGCCGTGCCGACCCTGATCATGGGCCTGCTGCCGACCTACGCGCAGATCGGCCTGTGGGCGCCGATCCTGTTGCTGCTGATGCGCGTGATCCAGGGCGCGGCGATTGGCGGTGAAGTGCCGGGCGCGTGGGTATTCGTATCCGAGCACGTGCCGCCCCGTCACATCGGTTATGCCTGCGGCACCCTGACCAGCGGCCTGACGGCCGGCATTTTGTTGGGTTCGCTGGTGGCCACCGCCATCAACACGCTCTACAGCCCGGAACAGGTGTCGGATTACGCCTGGCGCATTCCGTTCCTGCTGGGTGGCGTGTTCGGCCTGTTGTCGGTGTACCTGCGTCGCTGGCTGCACGAAACCCCGATCTTCGCCGAGATGCAGCAGCGCAAGACCCTGGCGGCCGAGCTGCCGTTGCGCGCGGTGTTGCGTGACCATCGTGGCGCCATCGTACTGTCGATGCTGTTGACCTGGCTGCTGTCGGCCGGTGTGGTCGTGGTTATCCTGATGACGCCGACCGTGCTGCAAACGGTCTACCACTTCAGCCCAACGGTGGCGCTGCAGGCCAATAGCCTGGCCATCGTCACCCTGAGCCTGGGGTGTATTGCTTCCGGCGCCCTGGCCGACCGTTTTGGTGCCGGGCGCGTGCTGATCATCGGTTGTGCCTTGTTGCTGGCAACGTCCTGGACGCTCTATCACAGCCTGATGGCTCACCCGGACTGGCTGTTCCCGCTGTACGCCTTGACCGGCCTGTTTGTAGGCACCATTGGCGTGGTGCCCTATGTCATGGTGAAAGCGTTCCCGCCGGTGGTGCGTTTCAGCGGTTTGTCGTTCTCCTACAACGTCGCCTACGCCGTATTCGGTGGCCTGACGCCGTTAGCGGTGTCGCTGCTGATGAAGGAAAGCCCGATGGGCCCTGCTTACTACGTGGCTGCCCTGTGCGTGATGGGGATGGCGGTGGGTGGGTACCTGTGGAAGCGCGGGCGCTGACACGTTTTTGAAAACTGCCCGATAACCTTGTGGTGAGGGAGCTTGCTCCTGTTGAACTGCGCAGCAGTTCCATTCTGGGGGCCGCTACGCGACCCAGCGGGAGCAAGCTCTTAT